>ONLO01000096.1 GCA_900318715.1 uncultured Eubacteriales bacterium
ATCCGCTCATCGGCAACTACGGCATGATTCCGGCGGACTTCGAAGGCAAGTGCCATGTCCGCGGCTACGTGGTGCGCGAATACTGCACGGCGCCCTCGAACTTCCGCTGCGAAGGGGACCTGGACACGTTCCTGAAGGAACAGGGCGTGCCCGGCATCTGCGGCATAGACACCCGCGCGGTGACCCGGCGCATCCGGGAAGAAGGCGTCATGAATGCGCTCCTGTGCGATTCAGTACCAAACAATCTTGAGAGCATCCGGGAATACACCATTGCGGATGCGGTGCCGTCGGTGACCGTCCCGGCCCCGGAGACGGCGGCAGCGGTAGGGGAGCCCGTCTACCGTGTGGCGCTGCTCGACTACGGCGCCAAGCGCAACATTGTGCGCGAACTGAACCGGCGCGGGTGTGAGGTGCAGATCCTGCCGGCCTCGGCGTCGGCAGAAGACGTTTTGTCTCTGGATCCGGACGGCATCATGCTGTCCAACGGTCCCGGGGACCCGGCGGATGCCGTGTTCCAGATTGACCAGATCCAAAAACTGCTCGGCAAAAAGCCGCTCTTCGGCATCTGCCTCGGGCACCAGCTGACGGCACTGGCCGCCGGCGCCAAAACCAGCAAGCTGAAGTACGGCCACCGCGGCGGCAACCAGCCGTGCCGGGACGTGCTCGGGACGCGCACGTTCATTACCAGCCAGAACCACGGGTACGCCGTGGAGTCCGACACGGTGAAGACCGGGGTGGTCCGGTACATCAATGCCAACGACAAGACGTGCGAGGGTATTGACTACCCGGACCTGCAGGCGTTCACGGTGCAGTTCCATCCGGAAGCCTGCTCCGGCCCGCATGACACCTCGTTTTTGTTTGACCGTTTTGTGGACCTGATGGGAGGTGCGGACCATGCCGCTGAATAAGGACATTAAAAAGGTGCTTGTCATCGGGTCCGGTCCCATTGTCATCGGTCAGGCCGCGGAGTTCGACTACGCCGGTGCCCAGGCCTGCCGCGTGCTGCGGGAGGCGGGGGTCAATGTGGTCCTCGTCAACTCGAACCCGGCCACCATTATGACCGACCAGGCCCTGGCCGACGAAATTTACCTGGAGCCGCTGACGGCGGAGACCGTCAAGCGCATTATTGAACGGGAGCGGCCCGACAGCCTGCTCGCCGGCCTCGGCGGACAGACCGGACTGACCATTTCCATGCAGCTGGAAAAGGAACACTTCCTGACCGACCACGGCGTACAGCTCATCGGCACGAACGTGGAGGCCATTGACAAGGCCGAGGACCGGGAGCTCTTCAAGGAGGCCATGGAGGCCATCGGCGAGCCGGTCATACCCTCCGACATTGCCGGCACCATTGACGAGGCTCTTACCGTTGCCGACCTCATTGGGTATCCGGTCATTGTCCGCCCGGCGTTCACGCTCGGCGGCGCAGGCGGCGGCATTGCCGCGGATGAGGAAGAGCTGAAACTCATTGCGCGCACCGGCCTGGACGCATCGCCCATTACGCAGATTCTCGTGGAGAAGTCCGTCTCCGGCTGGAAAGAGATTGAGTTTGAAACCATGCGGGACTACGCCGGCAACGTCATTGCCGTCTGCTCCATGGAGAACTTCGACCCGGTCGGCGTCCACACGGGGGACAGCATTGTCGTGGCCCCGGCGCAGACGCTGTCGGACAAGGAGTACCAGATGCTGCGGAGCGCCTCGCTCAACATTATTTCGGCCCTGAACATTGTCGGCGGATGCAACTGTCAGTTTGCCCTGAACCCGGACTCCTTCGAGTACGCCGTCATTGAGGTCAACCCCCGGGTGTCCCGGTCGTCCGCGCTGGCGTCCAAGGCCACCGGTTACCCCATTGCCAAAATTACCACGAAGATTGCCCTCGGATACAACCTCGACGAAATTACCAACGACATTACCGGACAGACCTGCGCCTGCTTCGAGCCGGCGCTGGATTACATTGTCTGCAAGTTCCCGAAGTGGCCGTTCGACAAGTTCCCGACGGCCGAACGCAAGCTCGGCACACAGATGAAGGCCACGGGCGAAGTCATGTCCATTGGCACCAGCTTTGAAATGGCCGTCCTGAAGGCGGTCCGCGGCGCCGAGATCCACATGGATACACTGAACCGGGACCCGCAGGACGGCGCCCCCATCCGGGAGCGCCTGGCCCGCGTCGACGACTTCCGGCTCTTCACGGTCTTTGAGGCCATAAAAGAAGGCATTTCCATAGACGAAATTTTCGCCATGACCAAAATTGACCGCTGGTTCCTGTACAAGCTGAAGAATCTGGCAGTCTTCGAAGCACAGCTGAAACAGGGCCTGACGCAGGACCTCTACGAACAGGCCAAGGACTACGGCTACCCGGACGAAGCCATCTGCCGTCTGTGCGGACTGACGTCACTGGAAGAAAACTGCATCGCCACAAAAGATGCCTCCTTCAAAATGGTCGACACCTGCGCCGCGGAGTTTGCCGCAGAGACGCCGTACTTTTATTCGACCTATGACGCCGAGTGCGAGTCCCGCACGTTCCGGCGCTCCGGCAAGCCGACCGTCATGGTCCTGGGCTCCGGCCCCATCCGCATAGGCCAGGGCATTGAGTTCGACTATTCGTCCGTCCACTGCGTCTGGACGCTGAAGGACCTGGGATACGACGTCGTCATTGTCAACAACAATCCGGAAACGGTCTCCACCGACTATGACACGGCTGACCGTCTCTACTTTGAACCGCTGACGCCCGAAGACGTCATGAACATTATTCAAGTGGAACAGCCCATTGGCGTCGTCGTGGCCTTCGGCGGACAGACTGCCATTGCGCTCACCAAATTCCTGGACGAACACGGCATTCGCATCCTCGGCACCTCGGCCGAGTCCATTGATACGGCCGAAGACCGGGAGCGGTTCGACGAACTGCTGGAGCGGTACCGGATCAAGCGCCCGCGCGGCACCGGCGTGAATACCCTGGACGAAGCGCTGGAGACGGCGGAGCGGCTGGGCTACCCGGTGCTGCTGCGCCCGTCGTACGTCATCGGCGGCCAGAACATGAAGATTGTCCACGACGCGGACGAAGTCCGGATCTACATGAACAAGATCCTGGCACAGGGCATAGACAACCCGGTGCTGGTGGACAAATACATGCCCGGCACGGAGCTGGAGGTCGACGTTATCTCGGACGGCACGGACATCCTCATTCCCGGCATTATGCAGCACGTGGAGCGGGCCGGCGTCCACAGCGGCGACTCCATTGCCGTCTACCCGCCGTACGGCCTCAACGACAAGATGATGCAGAAAATTGCAGAGTCCTCGGCCGACCTGGCGCTGGAACTCGGCACGAAGGGCCTCGTCAACATCCAATACCTCATCTACGAGAACGAACTCTACGTCATTGAGGTCAACCCGCGGGCGTCCCGGACCGTGCCGTACATCAGCAAGGTCACCGGCGTCCCCATGGTGGAACTGGCCAGCCGGGTCATGCTCGGCGAGCCGCTGGGAGACCTCGGCTTCGGCACCGGGCTCTACCGGACGCCGCCGTACTACGCAGTCAAAGTCCCGGTTTTCTCATTTGAGAAACTCATGGACGCCAACTCCTACTTAGGCCCCGAGATGAAGTCGACGGGCGAAGTGCTCGGCGTCGGACGCACCCTGGAAGAAGCGCTCTTCAAAGGCCTGACCGCCGCCGGCCGGCACATCAAAGTGCCCACGGTCCGGGGCGACACCGGCGTCCTCATTTCCGTGGACCCGCACGACGACCTGGAAGTGGTCTCCCTGGCCAAGAAGCTGGACGACCTCGGGTACTGCATTTACGCCACACGGTCCACCGCCCAGTCCATTGAAAACCTCGGCATTGATGTTGCCGAACTGGGCGACCGTATTGGCCCGGAGACACAGAACAACGTCTTTGCACTTCTGGAGAGCGGAGTCATCAGTTTCATTGTGTACACCGGCGCCCTCATGGATGACACGCTGGACGACTACATTGCCCTGAGCCGGAAAGCCCTGCTGCTGAACATTCCGTGTTTCACCTCTCTGGACACTGCCATGGCCACAGCCGACATTGTCCGGAGCCACTACAACCAACAGAATACCGAACTGACGGACATCTGCCATATGCGGGAGACCAAAGAGGTCTACGACTTTGTCAAGATGGAGGCCACCGGCGACGACTACATTTTCCTGGAGAACTTCCACGGGGAAATCCACGGTCCGGAGTCCCTGGCCCTGCGCATGTGTGACCGGAGCTTCGGCGTCGGCGCGGACGGCCTGGTCCTCATGGAGCCTTCGGATGCGGCCGATGCCAGAATGCGCATCTTCAACCGGGACGGCTCGGAAGGGGAAATGGCCGGCAACAGCATCCGCTCCGTCGGCAAATACCTCTACGACAACGGTTACGTCCACAAGGAGGAACTGAGCATTGAAACAGCGGCCGGCATCCGGCAGCTGAAGCTGTACACGCGGGACGGCCGGGTCAGTTTCGTCTCGGTCAACATGGGCAAAGCGGAGCTGGACGCCGCGAAACTTCCGGTGGATCGTTCCGCTCTGGAGACCGCGCTCTCCGGTTCCTCCGCACCCGGCCGCGTCATCAATATGCCGGTCAAAATCGGCGACTCGGAGTACCGCATTACCTGCTGCTCCATCGGCAACCCGCACTGCGTGGTCTTCGTGGACCGTGTCGATGCACTGGACCTTGAGACCATTGGTCCGCTGTTTGAAAACGCACCCATCTTCCCGGAACGCATTAACACGGAGTTTGTCCGCGTGGTCAACCGGAATACCTTGAAGGTCCGGGTGTACGAGCGCGGCAACGGCATTACCATGGCCTGCGGCACCGGTGCCTGCGGCGCCGTCATTGCCGCCGTGGAAAACGGTTTTTGCCCGAAGGGAGAGGACATTACTGTCAAACTGCCCGGCGGAGACCTGACCGTCAACTACACGGACGAAGAAGTCATCCTGTCCGGCGACACCGTCCAGGTCTTCCGCGGCCAGTATGAACTGTAAACAGAGTTGCATGAGGTTCCGGGAGGTAGATTCACTTTTAAAAGTGCAGATTTCGTCCTTTTTGAGATGATTACATCCTTTTTGAGATGATTTCATCCTTTTTAGAGATGATTTGCAAAATAATCATACATAAATCCGGAAAACCGCCATTTATGTATGACTATTTGATGGTATTTTAAGCATTTTTGCGCCAGGAACCTTTCTTGAAAGCCGAAAAGGACCAGGGACACGAAATTTGAAATCCGGATTATTCGGATGCGGAACAATAAAAGAGCTTTATAAAAAATTTAGTAATACATAATCTTAGTTTTTAGAGATTATGTATTACTTTTTCTGGAATCATCTCTTCTACTTGATTTTTATATTTAATAGTGTATAATGCCTGCAACTCCAAACAAAAGGAGGGAAACACGCATTATGAATAAGACCATTTTACAGTATTTTGAGTGGTATCTGCCGGATGACGCGCAGCATTGGAAGCGCGCCGCCAAGGATGCCAAACATTTAGCCGACATGGGCGTCACGGACGTCTGGCTGCCGCCTGCCTACAAGGGCGCCGACGGCATTCACGACGTCGGGTACGGCGTCTACGACACCTATGATTTAGGGGAATTCAACCAAAAGGGCTCCGTCCCCACGAAGTACGGTACGAAAGACGAGTACATCGCCGCGGTAAAAGCTTTCCACAAAGCCGGCATCGGCGTCCTGGCGGACATTGTCCTGGACCATCGCATTGGCGCGGACCACACCGAGTGGGTGGAGGCCGAGACCGTCAACCCCGAAAACCGCGACGAAATTACCTCGGACGAGCAGGAAATAAAAGCGTATACGCTCTTTGACTTCCCCGGCCGGGGCGGCAAATACAGCCAGTTCGTCTGGAACGCCACGTGCTTCAAGGGCGTGGACTTCGACGCCAGCACGGACGACAACAAGATCTACAAGTTCATCGGCAAGAAGTGGAGCCGCAACGTGGACAAGGAGACCGGCAACTTCGACTACCTGATGGGCGCAGACATTGACTTCCAGGCGCCGTACGTCACCGAGGAGCTGTACCGCTGGGGCGAATGGTATCTGGACACGGTCGGCATGGACGGCTTCCGCCTGGACGCGGTCAAGCACATTACCAGCCGGTTCTTCGAGGGCTGGCTGACCAACCTCCGGGAGAAATCCGGCAAGGAACTGTTCACGGTAGGCGAGTACTGGAACGCCGAGCTGCCCATCCTGCTCGAGTACCTCGACAACGTCCACAACTCCATGAGCCTCTTTGACGTCGGCCTGCACTTCAACTTTTTCAACGCGGCAAACGCCGGCGGGAACTTCGACATGGCGCATCTCCTGGACAACTCGCTGGTGCAGGCGCGGCCGGAGAACGCGGTGACCTTTGTGGACAACCACGACACGCAGCCCGGCCAGGCGCTCGAAAGCTTCATTCCGGCCTGGTTCAAACCGCTGGCATATGCGGTCATCCTGCTGCGCGAAGGCGGCGTGCCCTGTGTCTTCTACGGCGATTCCGCCGGTATTCCCCACAACGACATCCCGCCCATGGGAGAACCGTTGGAAATTCTGATGAAGCTGCGCCAGACGCACGCGTACGGGCCGCAGCATGACTACTTCGACGACTACAACATTGTCGGCTGGACGCGCGAAGGCTCCGAAGAGGGCCCCGGTCTGGCAGCCATTCTGTCGGACGGCGCCGGTGGGGAGAAGTACATGTACGTCGGCAAACAGCACGCCGGCGAGACCTGGGTCCCGCAGCTGCCGACCGAGGACGCCGCGGCCAATGAACCGGTCGTCATTGACGAAGAAGGCGGCGCTACATTCCATGTTCCCGGCGGCGCCGTGCAGGTGTATACTAAAGACAGCTAATTTCAGGAGGCACCCCTATGTATCAGTATTATCCGGAAGGCGTCTGCAGCCGGCAGATCCTCTTTGATGTGGAAGACCATAAAGTCAAAGACGTACGCTTCATCGGCGGCTGTGACGGCAACGCCAAGGGCCTGGCCGCCCTGGTGGAAGGCATGGATGTGGACGACGTCATGGAACGGCTCTCCGGCATCCATTGCGGCCCCCGGCCGACCTCCTGCCCGGACCAGCTGGCAAAAGCCCTTCAGGCCTTCAAAGACCAGGAGGCCTCCGGTAAACAGGACGGCTGACGGCAAACAACAAGCACCTGAGCAAAACGCTCAGGTGCTTTTCGTTTTGTCAGAAACTCAGTCCACCGTCGGCTGGGTGGAGGCAATGTCGTAGATGGTCTGGTAGAAGTTCCGGAAGTCGGACTCCTTTTCCGTCCAGCCGAGGAAGGACATGTGGTCCTTGAACTGCGCCGGGTAGACGTTCCAGATGCCGGGCTCATACTGCGTGCCGACTTTGGCCTCCGGCACATCCGTCCGCGGGTCCCCGGTCGGCGCCTCACCCGAAACCGTGTTGATGACCATGTCGTTCCGGCGCCAGCTCGGGTCCGGGCAGCCGTCCTTCTGGCGGCCCATGAAGAAGCCGAGCACGTTGATCAGCGGGAATGCCAGGGGAGAGGGTATCTCGTTCTTGCTGAACGGCAGCCGGAAGGTCCGGTAGCCGCGGTACGAGAAGTAATAGACGTTGCTCTGCGCCGGCAGCTTTGCGTTGAGTTCCGGCGCACCCTTCAGGGACGCGTCGTAGGTGACACTGTCCGGCTGGGAAAAGTATTCCTTGAACTGTTTGTGCCGGAACAGGCTGGACGGCTTGGAGAGACGCGGGTTGAAACCGTACATGTCGAGCTCCAGGTCGTAGTAGTCCCGCAGGGGCGTGACGCCGATGAGGTTCGTCACGTCGCAGATGAGCACGCAGGCGGCCACCATGACCTTGCCGATGGCGCCTTCCGCACAGGTTGCACCGTCATGGGGCGATGCAAGGGTCGTAATGGAATGCACCCAGCCCTTATGACCGCCCGCAAACAGCGGGGAGAGGTCGCCGGGGTCAGTGACGGCCCGTTCTTCGGCGCTGCCGTTCACCATGAGCTCGGTCAGCAGGCGTCCGGTGACGCCGCCGAAGCTGTGGCCGATGATGTTAATTTTGATGAGGTTGCCGTCCTCGTCCTTCGTGCCCCATTCGGGGAGCAGGGCCTCGTAGGTGCGGCCGTAGCGGGCGCAGCCGTATTTCTCGCTGTGCGCTTTGCCGTAGTCGACCGTGCCGCCAAAGAGCTGGGCATAGACTTCGCAGGCCCGGTTCCAGGCGCCGGTGAACGGACCCATGGACGGCGCCACGGTCTTAATGCCCTGTTCCTCAAACAGTTTCCGGATGTGCACGTTCCAGAGTCCGAAGTAGGGCATGTGCGCCTCCGTCTTCTGCTGCTGGCCGTAGCCGAACATGCCGTGCAGAAGCACGACCGGGTAGTGGTTCCGATAGTTTGCCATTTCCATCCCTCCATGCAAAATGCCTACCATTATCATAGCACAAAAAAGAACTGGAATAGACCTTGTTGTTTGACGGGAAATAACTCATAATGGAATTCGGGAAATCCTGTGGAGGAGGAATCAATTATGGGAATCCAATATAATCATAATGCAGTAGTCATTACCGAGGCGCCGAAGATGAACTACTTCGGCAACCATGTCAAGCTTCCGGATGACTACGGCACACCGAAATACGACGAGCGTCCGGACGTCAAGGCCATTAAGGAGACCGTCCGCAAGAGCCTCGACGACCTGGACAAAGCCACCGGCTGGAAAGCCAAATTCCAGGGCCAGAAGGTCCTCATCAAACCGAACCTGGTCTTCGTGTATCTGAAGGAAGCCGGCCGCTTCAAGGAAGACAACCCGCAGACCACGGACCCGCGCGTCTTTGACGCCGTCGTTGAAGTCCTCACCGGCCTTGGATGTGACGTCGTCATCGGCGAGGGTTCCGGCCTTGTCACCTGGCTGTATGCCAAGCTGACCGGCTACGACCGCATTGCCAAGAATTACGGCATCAAGATGGTCTTCTTTGAGGAAGAACCCATGGTGCATTACTTCGTTCCGCACGCCGAAGTCG
>ONLO01000068.1 GCA_900318715.1 uncultured Eubacteriales bacterium
GACACCACGGACGACCTCATTGCCAAAGCCGAAGAAATTAACCCCAAACACTCCAAGCGGGAAATGGACCAGCTGCTGGCCGCCGGCGAGCAGATTTCCATTTCGCTCCTGGCCATGGCTCTGGAGAAACTCCGGGTCCCGGCCATCTCCCTGCTGGGCTGGCAGGCCGGCTTCAATACGAATTCCGCCTACACCAGCGCCCGCATTAAAAAAGTGGATACGGACCGCGTTCGCTCCGAGCTCGACCAGAACAAGGTCGTCATTGTGGCCGGGTTCCAGGGCCTTAACAAGTACGACGACATTACCACGCTCGGCCGCGGCGGCTCCGACACCTCCGCGGTTGCACTGGCCGCCGCCCTGCATGCGGACAAATGCCAGATCTTCACGGACGTGGAAGGCGTCTACACCGCCGACCCGCGCAAAATTCCGAACGCCAAAAAGCTGCAGGAAATTACCTACGATGAAATGCTGGAGCTGGCCACCCTCGGCGCCCAGGTCCTGAACAACCGCTCGGTCGAAATGGCCAAAAAATATCATGTGGAGCTGGAAGTGCTTTCCAGCCTGAAACGGGTTCCCGGAACCCTCGTCAAGGAGGTCGCCAAATTGGAAAAAATGCTCATCAGAGGTGTCACGAAAGACACGCATGTGGCCCGCGTCTCGGTCCTGAAACTGCCGGACAGCCCCGGTATTGCGTTCAAGCTGTTCTCCAAGCTGGCCGCCAAGAACATCAACGTGGACATTATCCTCCAGGCCTCCGGCCGTGACGGCACCAAGGACATTACCTTTACCGTGGACTCCGCCAACGACGAACTGGCCAAAGAGTGCGTCCTGGAAGCCTTCCCGGACCTGACGGAAGACCGCATTATTGTCGACACGGACGTGGCCAAAGTCTCCGTCGTCGGCGCCGGCATGGAAACCCATCCCGGTACCGCCTCCCGGATGTTCGAAGCCCTCTACGGCGCCGGCATCAACATTGGCATGATTTCCACCAGCGAAATCAAGATTTCCGTCCTGGTGTCCCGCGAAGACGCCGACAAAGCCGTCTCCGCCGTCCACGCCGAATTCTTCGACGAAGACTGATTCCTTCCAAGCAAACACAAAAACAGCTCCGCATCTGCGGAGCTGTTTTTTGTTTCATGGTCCGGGTCAGGCCGTGCCGAGGGTCAGGAGCATGACCAGGGAGAATCCGACGGCAAAGGCCAGGGCACCCTTGTTGCCTTCTTCGCCGGAGGACATCTGCGGAAATTCTTCCACGGTGGTGTAGATCATGGCGCCGCCGGCCAGGGACATGACATAGGGCAGTGCCGCCGGAAACAAAACCATCAGGATCAGCGTCAGTGCGCCCAGAATGGGAATGGGAACACCGGAGACGACACCCATGAGGAACGACGTGTCACGGCCGGTCCCCGTCTCCCGAACGGGCAGGGAAACAAACATGGCTTCCGGGAAATTCTGGACGGCCAACGCCAGGGCAAGCGTCAGAGCCGTCAGGGAGGAAACCAAACCGTTATTCATGGAACAAACTGCATAAATGGCGCCCAGAGCAATGCCCTCCGGCACGTGGTGGATGACCTCCGCCAGCATCAGTTTGGTTTCCGGCTTCAGGCCGCTCTCCGGGCCCTCGGTGACATCCGCAAACGCATGCGTGTGCGGGACCAGCCGGTCCAGCAGATACTGCAGCGCAATGCCGGCCCAGAACCCGAGGAACACGGGCAGGACCGCCGGTTTTGCCAGATCCGCCAGTTCCCGTGCCGCGGTCTCAATCATGCCCCATACCGATATGGAGAGCATGATACCGGCCGTGCCGCCGGCCAGGATGGCCCTCATGCGGCCGGACAGATGGCTGCGGCGGGAAAAGACCAGGGCCGCGCCGAGGACGGTGCCGGCCAGCGGGATCAGCATGCCGAGCAGGGCATCCGAGGTGCTCATGGAACCGGACGGGTCCAGCGTATTGATCAGGGCCCTCAGGCCGAGAAACAGCAGGATGGTGCCGCCCATGACCTCGGAACCGGAGCGGTACCGGGACCCGAACAGGTTTCCTATTTTCACGCCGATGGCTGAAATGACGAAGGTTATGACCGCAATGACAAGGGCGGCAAACAGGGTGTTCCCGAGCCGGCCGGCCGGCAGCACCGTGACCGGCACCGCCACAAAGGTAATGCCGACCGCCAGCGCGTCAATGCTGGTGGCAACCGCCATCAGGAACATAGTCCTGAACCCGAAATCGGCCGTCTCTTCCTCATCATTGGAGAACGCTTCCCGGATCATGTTGAGGCCGATCAGGGACAGCAGGACAAAGGCAATCCAGGGGGCGGCAATCCGGATGAGGCGTTCAAAGCCGGAACCAACGAGGAACCCCAGAAGCGGCATAAGGCCCTGGAATGCACCGAACCAAAGTCCGCAGATGAGACTCTCTTTTATGGTTGCCTTCCGGACGGACAGTCCCTTGCAGATAGACACCGCAAACGCATCCATGGCCAGGCCGACCGCCAGCAGAAGCAATTCAAATATCCGCATGTTCGTTACTTCCCGACCTTTTCGCCGTTCACAATGACCACATTAAACGGTTCCACGGTGACGTCTTCCCAGACCTTTTCCGCAATATAGGGTTCGGATGCCAGATACGCATCCAGCTGGTCTTTGGATTCGAAGTCCAGGACGAGGACCGAACCCTTCGGCTTGCCTTCTTCGTCCAGCATGCCGCCGGCACAGACGACGCTGCTGCCGAGGGCCGCCATATTCTCCAGATGGCGCGGGCGGACACGCATCCGTTCTTCCAGTTTTTCGTTTCCGTCGTATGCAGTAACTACAAATTGCATGGGTTCACTCTCCTTGCAGCGGCTCCGGGTCCACGGTCCCGGAATACAGATAATAGAACAGGGCCAGGGAGCATTCCCCGAACATACCAATGAGGAAAATAAGGTCGGTATTCCCGGTGGCCGGGCCCAGCGCTTCAAACACGAACATGAGAAGTGCGCCGATAAAAAGCAGCGGGTTCTTCTTCCGGATCCAGACGGCCAGGCCGCTGAGCAGCAGCGCGGCGGCGCCTCCGGAGGACAGCATCATTAAAAACTTTTCCGCAAAGGCAGGCGTTGCCTCCGACGAGAAGCACCGCATAATGCCCGCAATCTCGGTCTCCTCCAGGTCGGTCCGGAACCCGCAGACCGCGCCGGCAGCCATCAGGACGGCCGTCAAAACACCGACCGCTCTCTTCGCCGGCTTCGGCAGATCCAGTGCCTCGGCACAGATTGGCAGCATCAGCGGCAGCAGCATTCCATGGAATACAAACCGCAGCCGGCTGAACCCGTGCAGGGCGGAATGGCCGAGATGGTTTCCGACCGACAGGACCAGTGCATCATAAAACAGGCCGAACGACATACAGGCCATCAGCAGCAGGATGACCCTCTTCTTTTTCAGATATGCCCGGAGCAGCAGCAAGCCGAACGCAAATTCCAGCGTGCACAGTGCCCGGACCGCCCAGAGTCCATGGCGCATTAGAAAGTCTCTCATTTCAGCCTCCCGTTTTTCATTTCATAAATTCTGCGGGGTTCCACCTTTTTGCGGGCTTCCACCCTCTCCTATTATAAGACAAAACGGCCCGATTCTCCATCGGGCCGCCTTGTTGAATGATTTACTTCAATTCCAGCCGCATGAGAACCAGTTCCTGCCAGCCCGTTTTCCGGGACCGCAGGCCCCGCGGGTTCCGGCCGTATTCCGTGAAC
Organism: uncultured Eubacteriales bacterium; assembly: GCA_900318715.1. GTDB lineage: Bacteria > Bacillota > Clostridia > Oscillospirales > Acutalibacteraceae > RUG420. Next base: position 3,723 of record ONLO01000068.1, read on the forward strand.
CCCAGGCTCTCATAAAGTGCCAGCGCCGCCTGGTTGTCCGCCACCACGCCCAGTTCCAGCTGGGCGTAGCCGGCTTCTTTGGCACAGGCAATGCAGCTCTCGGTCAGAGCCCGGCCAATTCCAAGACTCTGGAAGTCCTTCAAAATACTGACGCCAAACTCTGCCCGGTGGCGGAGTTTTTCTTTGTCGCCGACGCACTGGATGCCGGCTGTGCCGGCCGCCCGGCCGTCGACAATTGCCATGATTTCAATTTCATTGGGACTACTTTCTTTCTGTTCCAGAAGCTCCCGCTCCTGTTCGGCCGTTTCGTTGATTTCCTCCGGGTAGGTCAAAAGAAAATCCGTCTCTTCGTGACAGCGGCGAAAGACCTCCAGCAGGACTTCGGCGTCCGCGGCCCCTGCGCCGCGCAGCAGGCAGGGACGCCCGTCTTTCAATTGGATGTTACGTTCAAAATTCATGCTGTTCCACCTGCTCCCAATGCCGGTTTTCACACCAGTAGACTGTATTTTCGGTGACATCAAACACCATGGAGACCACGGTCGGGCACACTTCCTGGGAAACGGTTTTCAGAATGGCAAAGCAGTCCGGAACACCGAAGTCGTCCGATGCCTTCTCCAGCATGTCTTTTGCCGTGTGGTACCGGTCCCAGCCCATCCACGGATGCTGCTCCGCATCCATCTTGAAGGGCGAGAAATTCGTCAGCACCGAATAGACCGGCTTCTCATAATACCGGATTCCCTGCCCGGGAATAATATGAAGGACATTGCCGTCCCGGTCCGACAGGGCGGACATGAACGTAAGGCCCGGAACACTGAAGACCGGGCCGGACTCCGCCGCCGCTTTCACTTCCGCCAGCGTCTTTTTCTGCAGCAGAAGGTCTATGTCCAGGAGGATGACGTTGCTGCCGTCTTCCCCGGTAGGGTTGCTGCGCGGGTCGAAGGGCCAGCAGGTGGGCATGCCCACGAAGTCCCCGCGGGTATTTGCGCCGAAGAGCGGCATCCAGCCTTCGGTGGCATCATAGGTTTCTATGAAGACGCCGCCGTCCGTTACGGACACCCGGTGTTCCATATCCTTTAAATCCAGATTCCAGCCGACAATGGTTTTCTTCCGGTTGGAAACAATACTCGTACACATTATTGGTCCTCCCATTCTTCCCGGGTCAGCCGGGTAATGTGTTCCGTGCGGATGTCATCCATGACTTTCCAGTGGATGTCCTTGTCGGTGCGGTGGTAGACGAATCCGCATTTTTCCTGCACCCGTCCGGATTGTTCGTTTCCGTCAAAGTATCCGCACCAGAGGACCTCCAGTTTCCGGTCCAGAAAGGCATGGCGGATGACGGCACGGACCGCTTCCGGAATGAGTCCCCGGCCCCAGAACGGGACGCCGATCCAGTAGCCGATTTCGCCTTCGCTGTCCGGCAGGCCGATGTTGCTCTGCTTGCCGATCATAAGACTGACGCAGCCGATGGCACGGTTGTCTTCTTTGAGGCAGACCGCGTAGGTCTCCTCCCCGGACAAGACCGTCCGGATAATGTCCAGACTGTTCTCCACGCTGGTATGCACTGGCCATCCGGCAACGGGTCCGACCGCCGGATCTTTGGCGTATTCATATAAGCTCTCTGCATCCGCGTCCTCCCAGGGACGAAGGATGAGACGCTCGGTTTCTATCATGGTAACAGCACCTCCAGGGGGTTGATGATTGCCGTGCGGTGACTTATTGCAGCGCTGCGAACTGCTGCGCTCCTTTTCCTTTCAGCCACAGGACCATGGCCGCGGAGCCTGCTGCCAGAAGCAGCGAGACGGCCAGAAGATAAACGCTCATAGAAATGTGGTCCCTCTGCCAGAGGTACACGCCGCCGATGGCCGCTGCCAGCAGCCAGCCGCCAAAGAGGGCCAGAAACACCGGCATACTCTGCTTGATGGGATAGACTTCACTGGTCCAGTTGATCTTTGCCATCCGGGTGCCCCAGAACAGTCCCCAGCAGGCCAGGAACACCTGGAACACAAGGACAACAAGGACAAACAGAAGGACCGTCACCGGCGAGCGGTCCGGCTGCCGGAGCAGAACAGCTGCGCCGCAAAGGGCGGCAAGGAGCATGGGGACTCCTCCCAGCAGCAGCTGGGCATGGAGCTTTGCACGGAGGACCTTCCAGAGGTCGACCGGCAGAGACTGGACAAGCCACAGATTCTTTCCCTCCAGGGACACGGAAGGTGCTGCCGTGTCAATCATGGTGCCGGCCATACACAAGGCGGCACACAGGAGCGCAACGGTCCCGCCGGTTCCGAACATCTGGGCAAGCGCCTCCAGTGCACGGTCTCCCTGCCACAGCAAGGCAATACCGGCCAGCGGCAGGAACAGGATGCCAAGGCCGCAGTTCAGCATATAGTTGGCACTGCCCGTGAACCGTTTCAGTTCCC
>ONLO01000006.1 GCA_900318715.1 uncultured Eubacteriales bacterium
ATGCGTGTCAGCAGAGTGACAAGAGCGACAGCCATATATTCTTCCGACCGTTTCCGGTCACTCTTGATGAGTTCCGGATATCGTAACACTCCGGACTCAAACACGGTACGGAGCTGTTCCAGGGTACCGTGCACCAGAAGCTCCCGCATCATCTCCTCGTCCACACCGGAGTGGTTTTCTGAAAACTTTTCTTCCTGATTCATCAGAGCCTGATGCTTCCGCTTCTCCGCCTCATTCCAAACGGATTCCTGGGTAAACCGGTTCATGAGTTTCGCACCTCATTTTCTTTTTTAGTATAACTGTCAACAGATAATAGATATTGTAAAATTCACTGATTATTTATAATATACCACAATCTATACATACCAACATCCAATTTGTTATAATAAAAAAGAATCAATCCATTCTTGAAGGAGGAAATGAAATGGCAAATCAAAACAAGTATCCCGTCGTTCTGCTGCATGGCATGTTTGGCTTTGGTGAACAGCAGGTCACAAACAACTTCCTGCCGTACTTCGGTCTGTGGAACACCAACATTAAGAAGATGTTTGAGGCCGAAGGCATCCGGACGGTAGCGCCGTCCATGGGACCATTCACCAGTGCCTGGAACCGGGCCTGTGAAATCTATGCCCAGCTGTTCGGCGGCACCGTCGACTACGGCAAAGCCCACAGTGAAAAATACGGCTGCGAACGCTACGGCCGCACGTATGAAGCGCTTCTCCCCGAATGGGGCACCAAGGACAAGGACGGCAACCTCATCAAGATCAACATTATTGGCCACTCCTTCGGCGGCGTCTCCGGACGCATGCTGAATTATCTCATGACTTACGGCAGCGCGGAAGAGCGCGCCGCAACCGACGCAGAGGACTTGTCTCCCCTGTTTGCCGGCGGACACGGTGGATGGGTGCATTCCATTACGACCCTTGCATCGCCCCATAACGGCATGACGAGCGTGGAAGGCAAGGTCGGCAAGGCCATGGAAACCATCTGCCTCTTCCTCGTGGACATTGTCAGCATGCTGGACGCCACGTCGCTGCGCAGATTCTATGACCTTCAGCTGGACCAGTACGGCATTAACGCCAAGCCGGACCAGAAGGTCAACCCGTGGAAGTTCCTGGACTCCAAGAAAGTCGGCATGTACTTCTTCAAGGACGACAACATTGTCTACGACCTGACTTTGGAAGGCGCAGAGAAACTCAACGCCCTCATTCCGGTGGAACCGAACGTCTACTACTTCTCGTTCCGCGGAGGACGCACCCGGAACATTCCCAACACGTACTACCACATTCCGGAACTGAAGGCGTTCCCGCTGCTCAACATCCTCGGGTTCTTCATGGGCATCCAGCAGAGCGGCTGCCCGGATGAGAAGACCTGGCATGAAAACGACATGGTCATCAACACCGTTTCGGCCGAGGCCCCGACCGGCGCCCCGCGCACCGACTACGGCAAACCGGCCGTCGGCTTTGACTACAAGCCGGGCGTCTTCAACGTCTTCAAAAAAGAGCACAAAGACCATATGTCCTACTGCGGCTGGATGGAGAACCATAAAGAATACGCCAAATTCTACCAGACCATCTATGACATGGTCTCCTCTCTGCCGACCATTGACTGATTGTTCAAAAGAAAAGACCTGCTTCTTTGGGAAGCAGGTCTTTTTTCTGTTCGGTTTACTCGTGGTCGGAAATATGATCCACGTACTCTTTGCCAATGCGGTCTGCAATGGCCTCCACGACCGGGTCAATTTTCCGGTGGGCGTCGGCGCGGTCGGTGCCGCGGGAAGTCACGCGGATCCGGCAGTTCGTCTTTCCGGCATAGGTAGCCACCGTTGGGTCGGTGAGGTCAAAAAAGTCCTCAATGATTTCCGCTACCGGACCCTCTCCGACCTTGCTGACCGGAGCATGGGCAAAGTCTTTCAGAAAAATGTTGACGGAGACCAGCGTCTGGTCGGCATACTTACTGAGGACTCTTTTGACGCAGTCCTCGAACATCGGCTTCATTTCCCGCGGCGGCCCCGGCAGAAGGATGCCCATTTTGCCGTCCTTCTCCATGACGCACCCGGGCGCCGTACCCCATTTGTTGTAGAGGATGACGGCGCCTTCCGGGACATACGCCTGTTTGAGCTGTGCATCCGACAGCTCCCGGATGCCGACCAGACGAAGGCGGTTCCGGATTTTCCGTTTCGCCTTCTTGTCCAGCACGGGATGAAACCCCAGCGCCTCCATGACGACTTCTTTGCTGATGTCGTCCTTGGTGGGTCCGAGTCCGCCGGTCGTCACAACCATGTCCGCACGGGAGAACGCCGTTTGAACAACCTCCCGGATGCGGTCCGGGTTGTCCCCGACGACCGTCTGGTAATAGACGTTGATGCCGAGTTCGGACAGGCGCTTGGCCAGGAACTGTGCATTGGTGTTGACAATGTCACCCAGCAGCAGTTCGGTGCCAATACAGATGATTTCCGCGTTCATGGTGTCTCCTCTTACTTGACCGCTTTAATAATCTTGACCAGCTGAGCCTTGGTCATACCGTTCTCACAGGTCACGGAGAACGTGAATCCTTTGCTGTACCATTTGGCAACATAATACATTTCGTAGTCGCCGTCGGCTTTGTTCAGGACGGCGCTGCTCGTGAAGACCAGTTTTTTGTCCACGGTGAGGACCCGGTTTTTCGGGTATTCATTGTAGTCTCCGTCCAGGTCCGGTACAAACCCCCTGGCCTTGCGAATGCGCACCTCCCGGAGACTGCTCTTGTAGCCGACCTGGATCATATCGTCCGTGCAGTTGATGAAAACCTTTTTGGCGCCGGCCGCCTTCTTCGGGACCGTCATGCTGAAGCCGGTAATGGCTTTGGCCTCTTTCATGGTCCGGACCTCGGTAAACGGGTTCGGCATGCCGGTCTTGTTGATGGTTCCTTTTCCGGAAGCGGACAGGCTGGTGCCTAGGGACAGCATCAGCATAAGAACCGCCAGTACGGAAGCAATGGTTTTTTTCATGTTGCTTCGACTCCTTTCTGTGTTCTGTCTCACCCTTATTCTTTTCCAAAAGCCGCCGTTTTGTCAAATAAAAGGTTCATGGCGTTCAGCACGCGTTTTTTGTCCGCCGTCCAGAGCGGCGCCAGAAGGAGGTTCTTCGGGCCGTCGCCGGTGAGGCGGTGAATGACGACGTCTTCCGGAACGTGTTCCAGAAGCCGGCTCACGAGGGCGATATACTCCTCCATGGTCGGCAGCATGATACTGGGAACGCCAGGGTATGGTGTTCCCGCCAGCTGTGCTTTGTATTGTGCGCCGAGGTCCGTTCCGTCCAGGACGTGGAGCAGCTGGAGTTTCAGTCCCCAGGTACCGCAGTCCACGGCGTACTGTATGGAGGCGGCCATGTCGTCTTCCGTCTCCCCCGGCAGGCACAGGATCAGGTGGGTTATGACTTTAATGCCCATACCGTTCAGGGTCCGGACGGCGTCCCGGTAGACGTCGTTCCGGTAGCAGCGGCGGATGTACGAGGCAGTCTGTTCGTTGGAGGTCTGCAGGCCGAGTTCCACCCAGACGGGCTTGACGGACTTCAGCTCTTCCAGCAGTTCCAGAACCTCCGGCCCCAGGCAGTCCGGGCGCGTGGCAATGGAGACGATCTCCACGTCCGGGTGGCGGGCCGCGGCAAGATACCGCTCCCGCATGGTTGCAAAGGTGCCGTCTTCCAGTCCGTTCCTGCCGGGGTACGTCCCGGTAAAGCTCTGAAAGTAGGCAATATAACCGACGTCCTCGTTGGCGCGGAGTTTTCCGGCCACGCGCTCCTTGGCCGTTTCTATGTCATAGTCGGCGAAGTCGCCGGAGCCGCCGGCCGAGCAGAAGATGCATCCGCGTGTGTCCAGAAGTCCGTCCCGGTTGGGACAGGTCCCCGGACAGCCCGCTCCGGCACCGCTCTCCAGCGCCAGCTTATACAGCTTGTGCCCGTATTCGTTCCGGCAGTATTCGTTCAAACTGGTATAATGCACAGTCCGTCCTTCCGCAGTTCCACAACGTTGTCCATGATGGCTTTTACCCATTATAACGCATAAGCTGTCCTGGAATGTGCCGAATTGCGCTTTTGTTCAGAAAGTGAAGAAAAAATTAATTTTTCGCCATATTTAAGTTATGGTTTAGGTTTTACAGTATAATAGGGACTGTAAGAAGTTATACATTTGTATTAACTGTTTTAGGAGGTATCTTTATGGGTTTTATTGCTACTATTCTTGTCGGTATCCTTGCCGGCTGGCTGGCTGAGAAGATCATGAAGACGGACGTCAGCATCTGGATGAACCTGGTCTACGGCCTCATTGGTTCCGCACTCGGTTCCCTGGTTCTGGGTCTTGTCGGCATGGACAGCCCGTCCGGTATTATCTGGGGCGTCATTGTGGCTGCCGCAGGTGCATGTCTTGCCATGTTCATTGTCAAGAAAGTCAAAGAACGCGCCAAATAATAGAACACACAGGAAAGCCTCCCGGTATTTCACGGGAGGCTTTTTTTCATGGTTCGTTCCGCTTTTTTGTGTACCGAAATCCAAATATGTCAAAACCCCTTGCAGGAGCAATGTAACCTATGTTACCATGGTTTTAACCTTGTTCGAACAACAAAAGGAGAAATGCTATGACTACCCTGTTACTAATTTTCTGGGTCTCCGAAATTGTGGCGCTTGCATCCTATATTTACAGCTGCTGGCCGGTCCGAACCCGGGTCAGCCTGTTGATCAAGATGATGTGTTCCAGCATCTTTGCCGCCTATGGCATTACGCTGTCCAAGGTTATCAGCGGCGGCTCCGGCATTGCCGATTCCGTCATCCTGCTGATCCTCTGGGCGCTGATCTTCGGCTGGATTGGAGACCTGCTGCTGGGTCTTTCCCATCAGGTCAAAAGCAACCAGTCCACCATTGAGGAAAAAGACCGGAACTTGCTGACACAGTTCAAAAACCGTGGAATCCTGGCAAACGCCCTCGGCATCCTGGCCTTCCTGACCGGCCATGTGCTGTACTGCGTCGCCTTCCTGAAGGCCCTCCAGGCGTTCGGCATTTCCCTGAAGTGGTACACGTTCCTTTGCTTCGCCCTGCCCTTCATCCTCTACGCCATCCTTGGCGTGAAGCTGAAACTCGGCAAGCATCTCATCCCGCTTGGCGTATACTTTGTGTTCGTCAGCCTCATGTTCGGGCTGTCCACGACGCTGGGCGTCGGTCTCTGGAACATCTCACGTCCCTTTGCCCTCTGCCTGATGCTCGGGAGCTGTCTCTTCTCCCTGTCCGACCTCGGCCTCTCCCTGGAGACCTACGGCGGCGAGCGGTTCAAGAACCTGGGTCTGCGCGTATTCCGCCAGATTGCCTACTTCACCGGACAGATGCTGCTGGCCTCCACCATCATCTTTTTCAAGGCGATGTAGCACTGTACCATACTAAGCCAAAACAAAACCTCCGGCATGGCCGGAGGTTTTTTCTCGTATTGGAGTCACTCATCAGGCGAATCCTGCAAGGTCTTTGACCACTTCGCCGGCCAGGACCAGGCCGGCCACGGAGGGCACGAAGGCAACGGAGCCCGGCGTGGAACGCCGGCTGGAGGCGGCGTCCTCGGCGGAGGTCAGGTCGAAGGCCGTGTTCCCCTCTTCCGGGGTCATCGGCTCTTCTTCGGACCAAACCACCTTCAAAGATTCAATGCCCCGTTTGCGGCACTCCTTGCGCATAATGCGGGCCAGGCCGTCAAACCGGGTGTCGTAGAGGTCGGACACCTTGAAGCCCGTCGGGTTCCGCTTGTTGCCCGCTCCCATGGCCGAGATGACCGGTACGCCGGCCGCCTTGGCACACTCTATGAGACAGAGTTTTCCGGTGACCGTGTCAATGGCGTCTATAACATAGTCATACCGGGTAAAGTCGAACTGATCTTTGGTGCCCGGCAGGAAAAACATCTGGTATGCGGTGACCTTGCAGTCCGGGTTGATGTCCTTCACCCGCTCCGCGGCCACCTCCGTTTTCGGCCGGCCGAGCGTGCTCGAGAGCGCAAGGATCTGCCGGTTGATGTTGGACTCGGCCACCACGTCGTTGTCAATGAGGTCCAGTGCGCCCACGCCGGAGCGTGCCAGCGCCTCTACAACGTAACCGCCGACGCCGCCGACGCCGAAGACCGCCACTCTGGCCTTCGCCAGACGTTCCATGGCCTCCTGCCCCAGCAGCATTTCCGTTCGTACAAACCGTTCCGACATAGCCGTTCTCCTTAGGTCAAATCTTCCGCCGACGCGTCAAACGCCAGACGCGGGGTGCCGTCGTGCGCCTTGACGGCGCCGCATTCGTGAAAGCCCAGTTTCCGCAGCACATGCTGCATGGCTTTATTGTCCTTATGCGTATCAATGCGCAGGTACCTCGCCTGCTCCACGGCCCAGCGGAGGCAGGCTGCCCCGGCACCCTTCACGGTGCCCGTGCTGGCAATCCGGTGGACCACACCGTAGGACGCTTCTTTGCTCCAGTGCGCCTGGGGGTCCCGGTAGAGAGGTTCATCGCCCATGAAGAAGCAGAAGACCGCCTGGATACAGGTGTCCGGTGTTTCCAGGACATACAGATGCCCCGCAGTCAGGTCTGCCCGCACGGTCTCTTCCGGCGGGTAAGTGCTTCCCCACTGTGTTGTGTTGCCGGCCGCCCGCATCTGTTCCCGGGCAGCCGCATAAATATCCATAATGACCGGAAGGTCCGTTTCCTGTGCCGGCCGGATGGTAAAATTCAAATTCATAGTAGTCATCCTTTCTCAGTAATGATACTATATCTAAAGCACATTTTGGAAATCATTTTTGAACCGGAGGTCGTCCTTTGCCCATCCAGCTGTCAGACCACTTCAATACCCGGCGGCTCCTGCGCTTTGCCATGCCGTCCATAGGGACCATGATTTTCTTGTCCATCTACACCGTGGTGGACGGAATTTTTGCGTCCAATCTGACCGGGCCGACCCCCTTTGCCGCGCTCAACCTGGTCTGGCCGTTCATCCAGATCTTAAGCGGTGTCGGCTTCATCATCGGCACCGGCGGCAGCGCGCTCGTGGCGTACCGACTGGGCCAGGGGAAGAAGGAACTGGCCAACCGCACGTTCTCGCTGCTCATCCTCACCATTTTCCTGCTCTCCGGCACGCTGACCCTGCTCGGCGAAGCGTTCCTGCCCCGGGTCATCCGGCTCATGGGGTCTAACGAAGCCATGTTCCCGCATGCACTCACCTACGGGCGGATCATGCTCATAGGGCTCATCCCCTTCACGCTGCAGAACGCGTTCCAGGCCTTTATGGTGACGGCGGAGCGCCCGAAGATGGGCCTTCGGATTACGGTTGCCGCCGGCCTTACCAACATTGCGCTGGACTACCTCTTCATGGGTCCCATGCACATGGGCATCGGCGGTGCGGCGCTGGGCACGGTCCTGTCCCAGTGCGTCGGCGGGTTCATTCCCCTGGTGTTCTTCCTGCTGCCGAACAAGACCCCGCTGCGGATCGGCAAGACCCGGTACGACGGCCCGGCGCTCCGGCAGACGTTCTGGAACGGCTCCTCCGAATTCGTCACAAACATTGCCATGTCCCTGGTCAGCATGCTGTACAACTGGCAGCTCATGCGCTACATTGGCGAAGACGGGGTCAACGCCTACGGCATCCTCATCTACGTGGCGTTCGTGTTCATTGCCATCTTCCTCGGGTACTCCATGGGGACCGGGCCCATTGTGTCGTTCCACCACGGGGCAAAGAACGCGGCCGAACTGAAGAACCTGTTCCGCAAGAGCCTGGTCTTCGTCGGCATTACGGCGGTCACCATGGTGGTCCTCTCGCAGATCCTTGCGGTGCCGCTGGCGAAGATCTTTGTCGGGTACGACGAAGGACTGACGAAGCTGACCGCCCACGCGTTCCGGATCTACTCCCTCTCGTTCCTCTTGTCCGGCTTCAACATCTACGGCTCAGACTTCTTCACGGCGCTGAACAACGGCAAGGTCTCTGCGCTCATCTCGTTCCTGCGGACCCTGGTCTTTGAGACGGGCTGCGTTCTGGTCCTCCCGCACGTCCTCGGTGTGGAAGGCATCTGGATGTCCCTGCCCATTGCCGAGGCCATCTCTCTCTGTGTGACCGCCGCATTCCTCATCCGGAACCGGCACGTCTACCACTACGCATAAACCGACTAAAAAAGACCGCCCGGAAGGGCGGCCTTTCTCTTTGAGGATTGTCTTATTCGGTTTTGTTGTTCTCCTCCGCGCTGAGGATCTTATAGACCTCAATGGCCTTGCCGAGCTTGGACTTCTTGATGCTCTCCGGCAGTTCGCCGCCGAGGAGGCTGCTGATCATACCGCTGATGTCCACGTTCTGAAGGATTTCCCGCGGCTTGATGGTCTGGGCCTTTTCCATGGCTGTGCCGACCATTTTCGAAATGCTGTCCGGGACTTTCACATTCTCCGGCAGCGTCATGACGTCGTTGATGCTGTGGTCCGACGGCAGCTGGCTGGCCTTGGTGGAACGGTCTTCCAGACGCTCTTTGTAGAGTTCCCGGAACCGCTTGCGGCCTTCAGCAGTCTCCAGCTCCGCGCTGTTGACCTCCCCGAGCCAGAGCATTTCCATGAGCAGGATGTAGGCTTCGCCGAGCGTGGTCGTAATGACGGCCGCCGTGCTGCCCGTAATGGTGCTGCCGATGATGGTGCCGGCGCCCGGAATAATTTTCAGAAGGTTCGACGCAATGGTCTTGCCGACCAGCGTGGCGCCCGAGGTGCCGATCATGGCCGAGGCAAACGTCACCAGAATGCTCTTCGTGACCTCGAGACCGAAGATGGCGGTAATGGACCCGATCATGGCAATCTGGGTCGGTACGAGCAGCGCGCTGTCCGCAAAGGGAATGGGCATGAAGCCTTCCCCGAACGCCGCCGACGTGGCCGCGGCAACGGCCGCACGGGCGTAGTAGCGTTTGAGGTCAAGGGACGCACGCTGGACGTTTAAAAGGGTGCTCAGGAGTTCATCCGGAAGGGCTTCCGCCATAACCTGGATGAGGACGTCCAGGCCATAGGCTTTGGCAATGTAGTCCTCGTCAATTTCATAGTCCTTGGCAAGGACCGGCACGACCTGGATGACGTCGAGCTTCTCGTCGAGGATCATCTGGCGCATGGCCTTGGAATTCTTCTTGGAGAAGGACTGCGTCAGGACAATGATGACCGGGACGTTGGTCATCTGGTTCTCCTTGGAAAACTCCCGCAGCCAGTCGATTTCCTCCGGCTCAATGCGGTTCGTGGCCGTATTGACGCAGTACCAGATGCAGTGGATCTGCTGGTTGACATCCTTGGACTTAATGCCGTCCTTAATGGTGGCAATAATTTCGTTCCGGACTTCAATCTGGGCGTCCCGGCCGAGTTCGAATCCGCGGGTGTCGTAGATGTTCAGCGGGAAGCCTTCCTTGGAAATTTTGCTCATGTGGTTGGTGACCGGCTTGCCCATGCCTTCGGCGGCCAGGTCTTCCCGGAACACGCTGTTAATGAGCGTGCTCTTGCCGACGCCGGTCTTGCCGACGACAATAATGTTCAGGGTATTGAGGCCGGCCACGGTGCTCTGTATGGCACGGACCGCTTCTTCCGCAAACTTTTCGGTATTCAGTTCCATTACTGATCGTCTCCCTTGCTTTTGTCCTTGCGGACGATTTCCGGACCCATGTTGTCAAAATCAATTTTGGACGTCTGTGCGGTCAGTTTTTTTCGGGCGCTCTTCTGCGTCCGCTTCTTTGTCATCTTCGGCACCACCGTGGAGCCGACGGCAGCCATGCCGGCGAACAGGCCGGCGCGGATCATCTGCTGCTTGATGGCCATAACGTCCCTCCTTTGCTTCTTCCCAATTCCAACTAATGTTTTAATGGCATTACTTAAAAGGAAGCTAAAATCCGGATTACAATATTCTTACAAAATAGCTAACAGTATTATAATACATCCCTTGCCAAAGCAAAAGACCCGCCGATTCCGGCAGGTTTCGGGGCCAAATTAAGTTGCATTCAATGTAATTTACGGCTAAAATGGAGTTATCACCCTATAACTCAAGGAGGGTATTAATGCTTCCTGTCAGCAATGACCGGGTCCGCGAACTATTCTTCACCGGAAATTTCGGTTTGGAAAAAGAAGGCCTTCGCGTGACGCCGGACGGGTTCTTTGCACAGACCCCGCACCCGTTTCCCGGAGACAAGCACATTGTCCGGGACTTCAGCGAGAACCAGACCGAGATCAACACCCCGGTCTTTTCGTCCGCGGAAGAAACCATTGCCAGCCTGACGGACTACACGGCGTATATCCACAAGACTCTGGCCGGTCTCGACCCGCCGGAGCTCTACTGGCCGCTCTCCAACCCGCCCTACATCCGGCGGGAACCGGACATTCCCATTGCACAGTTCTATGGCGACGAAGCGTATAAGACCGCCTACCGGGAGCACCTGACGGACGTCTACGGCCGCTACAAGATGACGGTCTCCGGCATCCACGTCAACTACTCGTTCTCGGACGAACTCCTGAAGGAGGCTTACCTTGCCCAGGCGCCGGGCTGGAACGACCGGGACTTCCGGCTGTTCAAGGACCAGCTCTACCTGTCCCTGGCCGCGCACCTCTGCCGGTACGGCTGGCTGGTAACGGCGGTCACCGCCGCCAGTCCCATCCTGGACTCCTCCTTCATTGAGAAGGGCATCCTCGGCAACGACGTCTTCCTCGGCTTTGCTTCCCTGCGCTGCTCGGAACTCGGCTACTGGAACCTGTTCGTCCCTGCCTTCGACTACACCAACATTGAGAAATACTGCGAAAGCATCCGGAACTATGTAGACAACGGCCTCATCGCCTCCGCCAGCGAACTCTACTACCCCATCCGCATTAAGCCCCGGGGCACGAACACGCTGGAGCACCTCATGGAGCGCGGCGCGGACCACATTGAACTGCGCAACGTGGACGTAAACCCGTTCTGCTTTGCCGGTTTAGACCTGCGCGATTTAAAATTTATCCAGTATTTCATCCTCTACCTGGCCAGCTGTCCCCCGCTCGAATTCCCCGCCAACCACCAGATCCTGGCGGCACAGAACTTCAAGCATGCGGCCCGCTACGACCTGCAGTCCGTGAACATCCTGCAGCCCGGCGGGCAGGCCAAATCCGTGGTGGACACGGCGCTGGAAGTGCTGGAGCGCATGGAAGAATTCTACAAGGTCTTCCCGGCGGATTCCGACCGGGACGCCGTCCTGCAGTTCGAAAAAGAGAAGTTCGTCAACCCGGATACCCGGTACGCCTGGCAGATCCGGAAACACTTCTGCGCCAACTACGTCCAGAACGGGCTGGAGCTGGCCGAACAGCGCCGGCAGGAAGCCATGGAACTGTAATTCGTTTTTGCAAAAGAAAAGGACTCACCCGCGGGTGAGTCCTTTTTTGGATGTTTAGTCTTCCTCGTCCCCGTCGTCGGGGCAGGCCTGCTGGACGTAGTTCTCGTCCTTCAGCTCCGTTATGGACGGATGTTCCCCGCAGACCGGACACTCTGGGTCCTTGGGAATAATGACCGTACGGATGTCGTTCGTCAGGAGGTCCACGTAGAGCATTTTCTCCGTGAGGAGCTCCCCGGTACCGGTCAGGTACTTAATGGCTTCCAGCGCCTCGTAGGTGCCCATAATGCCCGGTACCACCCCGAGGATACCGGCTTCCCGGCAGGTCGGGACCAGGCCGGGCGGAGGCGGTTCCCGGAAGGCGCACCGGAAACAGTGGCTGCTGCCCGGGACCACGGTGGTAATCTGCCCTTCGAAGCGCAGCACTCCGGCAATGCAGCACGGAACGCCCGCCAGCACACAGGCGTCGTTCACCAGGAACTTGGCGGCGTGGCTGTCCGTGGCCTCCACCACGAAGTCGTACTGTTTGACGACGTCCAGAATGTTGTTGGTTCCGAGAAAGTCCTCGTACACCGTGACTTTGACGTCCGGGTTCAGCGCCTCAATGGTCTCCTTGGCGGACAGCACTTTGGGCTTTCCCACGTCGGCCGTCGTGTGGATGATCTGCCGCTGCAGGTTGGAGACATCCACGACGTCCCCGTCCGCAAGGCCAATGTGCCCGACGCCGGCCGCGGCCAGATACATGGCTGCCGGAGAGCCCAGGCCGCCGGCGCCGATGATGAGCACCGAAGAGGCCAGCAGCTTTTTCTGCGCCTCCATGCCGAAGCCTTTCAGAATGAGATGCCGGGCGTACCGATCCAGCTGTTCATTTGTCAGTGCCATTAGTAGCCCCCCTCCAGCAAATACCAAATGGTGTTGTATCCGCCCTTGACGGAATACGCTTCGTAACCGCGGTCGCCGAGCACTTCGGCCACCACGTCCGAGAGTTCCCCGATCTTGCAGTAGACATAGACCGGCTTTCCCTTCGGGACCAGGTCAATCTTGCTGCCGATCTGGCTGAACGGCACGTCAATGGACCCCGGAAGTCCCGGAATGGCTTTCTCCTCCGGTTCCCGGATGTCCACCAGCGTGACCTCGTCCAGGTCCAGCTTTACGAAATCCTCGGCGGAAATTGTTTTGAATAATGGTTCTTGCATATGGTGCCCACCACCAAATTCGGATAATCAGTCATCCAGCGTGCCGTAGAAGAAGTCAATAATGCCGTCTTCCACTTCATTCTTGATGTCGTCGTAGTTGTGGATTTCATGACGGTAGCCGGAGTACAGCTTCGTCGTGACGTCGTGGCCGGTCTCTGCCAGCCAGTTGGCGCACTGGTACACACCCGTGCCCCAGGAACCGACCGGATCCTGGTCGCCGGCAATGTTGTAGACGGGCAGTTCCTTCGGGACTTTGGCCGCCCATTCCGGACCGGTAATGAAGTCCATCATTTCGCAGAAATAGTACATGGACTGGTTGTTGGTGGGACGGGTGAACGCGTCAAACGGGTCCTCCGCATGGTCCTTCTGGACATAGGGACTGTGGCAGATCCACTCGTTGCCGAGTTTTACGTCCTCCTCAATGCGGGAGAACATGAAGCCGAACAGCATGTTCGTGAAGGCCGGGTCGGCCTCTTTGCCCTTGCCCTCGTCCAGCGCCTGTTTAATGACGGCCATGGTGTCCTTGAGGGACGGCAGTTCGCCGCAGGTGCCGCAGATGGTGGCGGCTTTGAGTTCGTCTCCGTAGGTGGCAATGTAGTCTCTGGTAATGAACGAGCCCATGCTGTGGCCGAACAGGAAGTACGGCAGGCCCGGATACATCTCTTTGACAATGCCCGTCAGGGTGTGTTCGTCTTCCATCATGGTGTGCGGACCGGCGTTGCCCCAGTCACCCCAGGAGTCGTTGACAATGGCGGTCTTGCCATGGCCCACATGGTCATCGGCGGCCACAATGAAGCCGGCGTCCATGAACTTGACAATCATGTGAAGGTAACGGCGGGAATGCTCGCCAAAACCGTGGATGAGCTGAATAATGCCGACGGGTTCCACGGCGGGGACATAGACCCAGCCCTGGACGTCGTCACGGCCGTTATAAGACATAAAACTGACTTCATGTAACATGATAGTTCCTCCTTTGCAACGGCAGTTTCCGGTTTTCTGTACTCTTTTATTGTAGCAAAGACCCAGAGGTCCGCTCAAGAACAAAAAAGACCTCCGGTGTCCAAAATGGACTCCGGAGGAATGTTCCCTGGAAATTATTTGTTTGTTCCATGCCGTTTCTTCTGTTTCGGCCGAAGTTTGACGACCTGCTTTTTGACCGAGACCTGGTTGTACAGCCGCCGGAACTGG
>ONLO01000126.1 GCA_900318715.1 uncultured Eubacteriales bacterium
AGCTCAATGCCGTCCGCCACCGAGACGTGGCACACGTGGTACTTACACCCGGTCTGTTCCGCCAGCATAATGTCCCGGCGGATTTCCGCGGTCTCGCTTTCCGGGTTCTGGCCAATGTGGCCGTGCGCCCGGGCATAGTTGCCGGCATGGATGTACCCTTTGCCGGAGAACTTCTTTATTTCGCAGTGCGCGCAGACAATCTTGTCCACGGCGGCAGCGCGTTCCATAATTTTCAGCATCATGTCGCCGGTCTGAATGCCCTGTCCGTCGTCGGAGAATCCGATGACGTGCGGCGCCAGCTCCTCAATGGGGACAATTTCCTCCCCCTGTTCCCCGACGGTCAGAGAGGCATACGGGAAGCAGTCTATAACGGCGTCCCGGTCAATAATGTCCTGTTCCGCCTTCAGGTGCGGGAGGCTGTCCGGCACCGGGTTCAGGTTCGGCATGGTGGCCACGCCTGTGAACCCGCCATGCGCGGCGGCCATGCTTCCGGTCTTAATGGTCTCTTTATAAGAAAAGCCCGGCTCTCTGAAATGCACATGCACATCAAAAAAACCGGGAAATAAAGACACGTTTTCAATTTTGGAAACACGGGGACCGCCATTCATGAGTTCTCTGTTCATCTGTGCTGCTGCGCTGCGCAGTTCGGAGAGCAAGAATGCCATTAGGTACCTCGTTTCTCAGTATCTGGTTTTAAAATTTTTACTATTATACATTCCCTAGTGGTTTGCGTCAATGAGGATTTCAATAATTTCTTCCACAGTTTTTGCAAAATAGATTGCTGCCAGATGCTCCGGCTCGTAGAAGCCCCGTTCGGTCATCTGCTCCATCATGCGGTAAAGCGGCTGGTAGTAGCCGTTAATGTCCGCCAGAATGCACGGCTCCGCCGTCAGGCTCAGATGCACCCGGCAGATGATTTCCGATATTTCCTCCAGGGTCCCCACCCCGCCGGGCAGCGCAAGAAATGCGTCTCCCAGTGCAATCATGCGCGCTTTGCGCTCGCTCATGGTTGTCACGACCTGCGTCTCCGTCAGGCCCGGATGCAGCTGCTCCGGCGTAGCCAGAAAATCCGGTATAATTCCAATGACGCTGCCGTTATGCTTTAGGACTGAATCGCAGAGAACGCCCATCATTCCCTTGGCGCCGCCGCCATACACCAGCGTGTGACCGCTCTCTCCAATCCATGCGCCGAGTTCCCTTGCCGCCTCTGCATAGGCCGGATCCAGGCCGACATTGGACCCGCAGTAAACCGTAATGTTCATAGGTTTCCCCCGTTTCGAATAATTCTTTTCTATTATACCGAACCTGTGTTATAATTGGAAAAATTTTCCACGAAGGATGTGGCAGCAATGATCCGGCAAGTATCCATTTTTGCACCCAACATGAAGGGATCCATGCACAAGGTCACCACGTGCCTGCGCAAGGCGGGCGTCAACATTATGGCCCTCATCACCAACGACAGCGGTGAATTCGGCCTCGTCCGCATGATTGTCGACGACACGGACAAAGCCGCGGAAGCGCTGGAAGCCGCCGGATACATGGTGCGCATCAGCCCCGTCATCGGCGCAGAAATATCGGACGACGTCGGCGGTCTGGACGACCTGCTGGCCGACCTGGAAAGCATCAACATCAGCGCGGATTACATCTATATTTCCTACCTGCGCGATGCACGCAACGTCGTAGCCATTATCCATGCGCATAATCAGTATGAAATTGAAAGCAGTCTCAGGTCCAAAGGATGGACCATTCTGTAAAAACAGGCATAATTTTAGCCCCGGCAAACACTGCCGGGGCTAAACATTTTTATCTGACATTACATACCTCCAAAACACTGGACCCAATAGACCATACCGTCTTGCTGATAACAGGCAATGCCGACATAGACGGTGCCTTCGGCCAGCATATTTCGTCTGTGGCCCTGTCCGGAGTAACCGGAGTCCTCCTCCTGCCACAGAGCCGTGGCGTCCGCTGCATCCAGGCTGAAGCCGCTGCAAATGTTCTCCGCACAGGTCCAGAACGTATCCGGATAAGCGGTGAAGCAGAGGGTGCCGTTCGGCCGGTAATGGGAAAACTGAGTGGCAATTTCTCTGGCACGGACCCGTGCCGTGGCCTCCAGGGAAGTATCCCGTATGGCCGGGGAAAGCTTGTTGGACGAGTTGGTGTTGAACACCTTCCTGGTCCGGTTGTCTGCGTTCCAGTACCAGACTCCCTTTTGTG
>ONLO01000019.1 GCA_900318715.1 uncultured Eubacteriales bacterium
ATCAGAATGGAAAATGCAAAGCCCAGGAGTGACCTCTCCTTAATGGAGCCCATCCTGGAAGAATACCGTGGAGTTGAAGGAAGCACCATTGCCATCCTGCAGCAGACGCAGGATGCTTACGGCTACCTTCCCATGGACGTACTGGAATACATTTCGGAAGAAACGGGAACCCCCATGGCCAACCTTATTGGTGTGGCCACGTTCTACGCCCAGTTCCGTCTGGACCCCATCGGCAAAAACCTCATCATGCTTTGCCAGGGCACGGCATGCCACGTCAACGGCTCCGAACTCATTTCGGCGGCCATTACCGACGAGCTGGGCATTAAAGACGGTGAAACGACGGAAGACGGCCTGTTCTCTCTGGAACACGTCGCCTGTCTCGGCTGCTGCAGTCTCTCCCCGGTCATGATGATCAACGGCGAAGTCTACAGTACGCTGACCCCGGACAAGGCCAAGAAAGTCCTTCGGGACATCCGGGCAAAATCGGAAGGCGGTGACGCTTCATGAAACTGATTGTTGGTGAAGGCAGCTGCGGTCTTGCCGCAGGCGCCGGTTCGGTTCACGCCCGTCTCCAGGAACTCCTGGACCAGAGCAACCCGAACAACGTTCAGCTGGGCATTACCGGCTGTATCGGTATGTGCTTCCTGGAGCCCATTGTCGACCTCTATGAGGACGATGGAACCCTGCATCGCCTGGTCAAACTGACGGAAAAAGATGCAGACACTATCTATGATGCAGTCACCTCCGGAGACCTCGGGAAACTTGGCGACATTACCATTACCGATGACGACGCCAGTTTCCTCTCCCAGCAGACGCGTGTTGCCCTGCGGGACTGCGGAATCATTGACCCCATGAACATTGATGACTACATTGCCCGCGACGGCTACAAAGCCATCTCCACCATCCTCAAGGAAGGCTGGACGCAGGAAGAAGTCATCCAGCAGATTGACGAAGCCGGCCTCCGCGGACGCGGCGGCGCCGGGTTCCCGACCGCATTCAAATGGCGTGCGGCACGGGACGCCGAAGGCGACGAAAAATATCTCATCTGCAACGCCGACGAAGGCGACCCCGGTGCCTTTATGGACCGCGCCGTCATTGAAGGCGACCCGCACAACCTCATTGAAGGCATGCTCATCGGCGCATACAGCATTGGCGCCGAGACCTGCATTGTCTACGTCCGTGCCGAATATCCGTTGGCCATTGTCCGCCTGAAACAGGCCATTGTGGACGCCAAAGCCCGCGGCTTCCTCGGCAAGAACATTCTGGGCTCGGATTTCTCCTGTGACTTCATCATCAAACAGGGCGCCGGCGCCTTCGTCTGCGGCGAAGAGACGGCCCTCATTGAAAGTCTTCAGGGACAGCGCGGCATGCCGCGTCTGAAACCGCCGTTCCCGGCACAGGCCGGCTACTGGTACAAGCCCTCCAACATTAACAACGTCGAGACCTATGCCAACGTTCCGTGGATCATCAACAACGGCGGCGCCGCGTTCTCGGCCATGGGTACGGAAGACTCCAAGGGCACCAAGGTCTTTGCCCTCACCGGTAAAGTCCGCCGCGGCGGCCTCGTGGAAATTCCCATGGGCAAAACGCTCCGTCACGTCATCTTTGACATTGGCGGCGGCATCCGCAACGACAAAGAATTCAAAGCCGTTCAGCTCGGCGGTCCCTCCGGCGGATGTATTCCTGCGGAGAAACTGGACACCATCATCGACTACAAAGCCCTGGGCGCCACCGGTGCCATCATGGGTTCCGGCGGAATGGTCGTCATGGACGAATCCACCTGTATGGTCGGTATGGCCAAGTTCTTCCTGGACTTCACGGCCAAAGAGAGCTGCGGTAAATGCGTGGCCTGCCGCATTGGTACGAAGCGCATGCTGGACATCCTCGGCCGCATTGTAGACGGCAAGGGTGAAGAAGGAGACATTGAGAAACTGGAAGAGCTCTGCATCGCCATTAAGGACGATGCCCTCTGCGGGTTGGGCCAGACCGCCCCGAACCCGGTCCTCACCACCATCCGGTACTTCCGCAACGAGTTCGAAGCACACATTGCGGACAAGTCCTGCCCGGCCGGTGAGTGCCGCGAGCTCATCTCCTACCACATTGACCCGGACAAGTGCCGCCGCTGCTCGGCCTGCGCACGCCAGTGTCCGGTGAACGCCATTGCCGGCGACCGCAACACCCCGTACGAAATCAACACGGACCTCTGCATCAAGTGCGGCAACTGCCGTACCGCCTGTAAGTTTGATGCGGTCCACGTACACTGAGAAAGGAGAGAACGACATGTCGATCAAATATACCCTCGACGGAGTCGAGATCCTCGCCGAACCCGGTGAAACCATTCTCTCCTCCGCCACCCGTGCCGGAATTGAAATTCCGACCCTGTGCTTCTCAAAAGAAACCGCCATCTACGGTGCCTGCGGCGTTTGCGTCGTAGAAGTGGAAGGCGTTCCGAAACTGCTCCGTGCCTGCTCCGCCATTCCGCGGGACGGCTACGTGGTCCACACCGACACCGAGCGCGTCGTCCGCGCCCGCAAAGTGGCATTTGAGCTGCTCTTCTCGGACCACACCGGCGACTGCCGCGGCCCGTGCAAACTCAACTGCCCGGCCATGACGGACTGCCAGAAGTACGTGAAGGAAATTGCCAACAAGGACTACAAGGCCGCCATTGAAACCATTTACTCGGCCTTCCCCTTCCCCGCCTCCATTGGCCGCGTCTGCCCGCATCCGTGCGAAGACGCCTGCCGCCGGCAGATGGTGGAAGAGCCCCTGTCCATTGCCTTCCTGAAGATGTTCGCCGCGGACAAGATCCTCGGTTCGGAAGACCAGTACGTTATTCCGGTGGAACCGGATTCCGGAAAGAGCGTTGCCATTGTCGGCGGCGGCCCCGCCGGTCTGACGGCTGCGTACTTCCTCCGCCGCTACGGCCATGCGGTCACCATTTATGACCAGATGCCGAAGATGGGCGGTATGCTCCGCTACGGCATTCCGGAGTACCGTCTCCCGAAAGCCGTCCTGGACCAGGAAATCAAAATTATTGAAAATGCCGGAGTGGTTCTGAAGAACAACGTAAAACTCGGCAAAGACTTCACGTTTGACGCACTCCGCACGGAGTACGACGCCGTCCTCCTGGCCATTGGCGCCTGGACCTCGTCGCCCATGCACGTGACCGGAGAAGACCTGGACGGTGTCATCGGCGGCATTGACTTCCTGGAGAAGCTCGGCCTCGGTGAGAAACCGCTGCTCGGCAAGAACGTTGCCGTCTGCGGCGGCGGCAACACTGCCATGGACTGCTGCCGCACGGCGGTCCGCCTCGGCGCCGAAAACGTCTACGTTGTCTACCGCCGGACCCGCAACGAAATGCCGGCCGCCGACGTGGAAATTGAGGAGGCCATTGAAGAGGGCGTCCAGTTCAAGTTCCTCACGAACCCGAACGAGTTCTACGGTGAAAACGGCCATGTCACCGGTATGATCCTTCAGAAGATGGAACTCGGCGAGCCGGATGCGTCCGGACGCCGCCGTCCCGTTCCCATTGAGGGCGCCACCGAAGACATCAAGATTGACAACGTCCTCATGGCCATTGGCCAGGTTGCCAACTGCGAAGGCGTCGAAGGCGTTGAGCTGTCCAAGAAGGGCACCATTGTCTGTGACGAAATGACGTTCCGCACCAACATTGACAACGTCTTTGCCGCGGGCGACGTCACCAACAAGGGCGCCGGCATTGCCATTGCGGCCATTGCCGAGGCCCAGAAGGCTGCCTTCTGCATCAACGATTACCTCGAGGGCGATGAAGTCCGCTACAAGAAGCCGTACTTCGTCACACGCGACGACGTTACCGAAGAGGAATTTGCCGACCGTCCGAAAGAGGCCAGAGCCAAAATGCCGGGTCTCTCCCCCGAAGAGCGCAAGGACAACTTCAAGCCCATCTACTTCGGATTCACCGAAGAACAGGCGGTTGCCGAAGCCAAGCGCTGTCTCGAATGCGGATGCCATGACTACTATGACTGCCGTCTCATCAAGTACGGCAACTGGTACGACATCCAGCCGGAGAAGTATCCGGGCGAAGTCCACAACCGGCCCATCCAGCAGGTGGCCAAAGTCATTACCCAGAACCCCGACAAGTGCGTTCTGTGCGGACTCTGCTACCGGACCTGCAGCCAGGTCGTCGGAAAGGACTATATCGGCCTTTACAACCGCGGTTTCGCCACCATTGTCAACCCCATGGTGCCGAAGGAAGCCGCTGCCGGGTTCTGCTCCACGTGTCTCAAGTGCGTGGAAGTCTGCCCGACCGGCGCCCTGAAGAGCGAAATTCCGGTTTGCCGGAAAGTCAGCATCTGATTCCTGACATAAAAAAAGAAGCTGTCCTGCATTTGCAG
>ONLO01000044.1 GCA_900318715.1 uncultured Eubacteriales bacterium
AAAAACAGCCCCACCGAATGGTGAGGCTGTTTTACTTTGCGTCGGTTAAAGGGTTCCGTCCAGGAACTTCCGGAGGTCTTCCTGTTCGGCAAGGAACGTGCGGCCGAAGGCCACCACGTTCTCCCGCTCGTCTTCCGGCGGGCAGGTGACCGAGCCGTCCGGGGCAATGAAGTAGACGTTCTTCAGGTTGATTTCCGTGCGGATGGCCGGATTGAGGAACTCAAAGACCATGGGCATATTGCCGGCGGCTTTGAGAACCACCAGATTCTCCGCCGGTATCTGCATGACGTCCGCCACAGTGCGGATGGTATCGTCGGCCGGGTCGTCCGTAACGGTGGCGGTGCCGATGAGCGCGGTGCGGGCCTTGGCCGGCGCCGGTGCAGGTGCGGGTTCCGGCTCGGGTTCTTCCACTTCCACAGGCTCTTTGGCCGGTGCGGGCTCTTCCTCCGCTGCCGGTTCCAGGATCTCCTCCGGGAGCGGTTCCGGTTCCACGACTTCAGCAGGTTCCAGGACAATGCCGAGCGGCTTTCGTTCGGCGGCTTCCTCCGCCTTGGCGCGCGCAATGACTTTGGCCGGATCTTCCAGGACCATGCCCGGGCGTTTCGGTGTCTCGTTCAGCGGCTTCGGCCGGACCGGCTCTGCCGGCGGCAGCGGTTCGGCCTTCGGGGCGTCGGGTCCGGCGGGCGGAAGCGGTTCGGCCTCTTTGCTGCCGGGCTCCGCCTTGGTCTCGGCGGTCAGCAGAGACGACAGCGGGTCAAACCCCAGCCCTTCGTTTTCCGGATGCTCCGGATAAAGACGGTATTCATTCTTTTCGGCGGCGCGGCTCATCAGGTAAAATGCACCAATCAGCGTTGCCGCTGCAGCGCCGAACAGCGCGCCGAACCGTTTTGCTTTGTTTGCCATAGTCCTTCTCCTTTTCGTGTCCACTGCGAAAAAGTGTTGCAAACATTCTAACACGTTTTTATGGCTGAAACAACGCCCGCGGGGGGACGAAAAAAGACCGGGATTCTCCCGGTCTTTCTCAGTCTTTATTCCATTTCTCCGGAACTTACGCCTGTTCCTCTTTCATCTTTGCGAAACACTCGCTGCAATAGACCGGGCGGTCCTCACGCGGTTTGAACGGGACTTGGCATTCTGCACCGCAGCTGGCGCAGACGGCGTCATACATGACGCGGTTGGCACGGTTGGCGCTCTTGCGGGCGTCGCGGCACTCTTTGCAGCGCTGCGGCTCGTTCTCAAAGCCCTTTTCCGCATAGAACTCCTGTTCGCCTGCCGTAAATACGAATTCTTTCCCGCATTCTTTGCAGACCAGTGTCTTGTCTTGATACATGATAGATAACCTCGCTTGACATCCTAAATGAATTTGTACGTGCTGTTTTGCACGCTACGCAGAACAATAATATAATAAAAGACACTTTCTGTCAATATGTTTAATCATGTGACAAAAAGTGAAAAGATTTTATGCAGGTTGAAAAAGGGCCCGTCGGTTAAGACGGGCCCTTTTTGGAAACCGGATTGGTTTACTTCTTGAATTTCGGTGCCAGTATGCCGCCGATGACGCCGACGGCGGCAACCGCGGCAACCACAATGACAATGTTGCGCAGGTTGTTTTCCCCGGTGGCCACAAGGGCCAGCGGGACCGCCGGAACGGCAGGTGCAGCGGCAAAGGCCTGGACCGCGGCAATGCAGACGCCGCCGGCCATGACCAGCGCCAGGATAATGGCAACAATTTTTACGAATGTTCTGCTCATACGTCAGACCCCCAGCCAGGACTCGCCATCGGCCAGAATGGCTTCGTAAACAGCCTGTGCTTCCTCAAAGGTCTTGCCGGTGGCGGTAATGTACAGTTTGATCTTCGGCTCCGTACCGGACGGACGGACCATAATACTGCTGTCCGCCGGGAGGCCGAAGGACAGGACGTTGGAGGACGGAAGACCGGTCTCGTCGCTCTTCGTGTAGTCCGTTTCCTTCAGGACGTCCATGCCGCCAACGGTCTTCGGCGGGTTCTCCCGGATGTCCTTCATAATGCCGGCCATCTTCTCCATGCCAGCCGCGCCCTCGAACTCGTAGCTTGTG
>ONLO01000042.1 GCA_900318715.1 uncultured Eubacteriales bacterium
CCCGGAATAATTTTGTTATTCTTAACGTAATACCAGACGCCTTCGCTCTTCGCATAGACGACTCCGTTCACGGAGAAGTCCACTTTACCGTCTTTGCAGTACCAGTTGCCTGCGTCATTGGAGCCTGCGCCGGTGTAGCCAAAGTCAACCTTGCCGTTCTTGCAATACCACCATCCGGCATCGTTGTGGTATACACCGGTAGCTTTAAAGTTGACCTTACCGTTTTCGACTCTCCACCAGCCGGCGTTATTATGGTCTACGCCGTTGTGGGTCTTGTCAATTTTACCATCTTTGTAATACCAATAGTTGCCATGTCTGTCGGCATTGTTTGCAAGTCCGTTGTAATCCGAACGCGAATACGTCAGGGTCGTAACCTTAGGATCTTTACAACCGGGGACGAAACAAGCAACCTTGATGATGGTCTTATCCGCATCCGTGAACTCGTAACTGTTGTAGAACTGTGCAAATGCCGGATCTTCGTAATCTTTGTCATCCGTCTGGTTCTGAGAGGGATTATAAAGAACATCCGCGTACGTGGGGTCTGCCGGCTCGGTTCCGTCCGTAGAGGCGGTGTAGAAGACAAATCCCTCATAGACGTCTTCCGGCAGGGCGAGGTCAAAGTTCAGAGCGTCTGCTTCTTTGACTTTTGAGCCGTCTGCCAGGGTCGGAGTCATCCCGTCGAAATCCTGCGCGGCATCCTTCTTGATGGTAATCTTGCTGAGATGCTTGATAAAGAAACTCTTCTGCTGATCCTGAGGATCTTTCATACCGAATACGTCACGGAGATTGGTCTTGCCGTTCGTAGTGTTGATAATAAACGGCACTTCGAAACCGTCCTTCCGCTGGGCTTCTGTCGTTCCGGTGTAGTTGTTCTTCGACTTACCGTTCGGGAAAGAATAACGGGTTGCCCGGATTTCCTTTACCGTAAGTTCAATGCTACCGTCATAGGCGTCGAACCGGATGACATCATAGTCGTCAAGTTCATCAAGCTTAATGTCGGCTAACGCAAGAACTCCCTCAAGGGTAGGACCTGCATACTCCTCGTTTTTGAAGGTTGGGAAGGTGTTGGCAGTGGAATAAGTGTAGGTTTTGGAGCCTTCCTTCTTCCAGAGTCTGGTGAGGTCTTTATACCGGAAGCCGGTTACGTCGCCTTCCGGAGAAACCACTTCCAGATCCGTTGTTTCAACATAATCCGGTGTGTAGAATCGGACCTCTGCATTTCCGGCTCCGTCAAACGTTACAAACTTGGAATTGTTGGTTTCATCATAAGTCTTTTGTCCATAAGCAAACTGGAAGCAGTCTTTCCCTGTATTCTTTGATTTGGCAGGAATGAAGCCCGGTTTTACGGGTTCAACCTTAATATGGTTTTCGTCAAAGTAATATCTTTCTTCCGTCAGTTCGGTTTTGGAAAACACGGAAATCTTGTCGTCCCCCGGGTTTGCAAATTCGACGCTGGTTGCATCCGGAGCAGCATTCCAGTCCTCGGTCTTCTTCACGGCATCCAGAAGCCTTGAGAATTGGTATGCGTAAGTGTTGTAGGCAGTATAGGTTCCTTTTTTGTTGACGGCAGAATAGGTCACCTTTTTCGTTGCCTGACTGATGTCGTCAAGAATCTGATCATAGGTGACGGTTCCTTCCAGTGTGTCATTCCAGTAGACTTCTATGCCTTCTCCGGTCTCCCATGCACTGGCACCAATTGAGAACATAGAAACCAACATGAAAAGCGCAACCAGAAGGGCACTTAACCGTTTCGTCGTCTTCATAAGACATTCTCCTTTTCATTGAGTTTTTGCATTCTATCGTTTAGTGCACGCTTCTCCGCAGGGTGCACGAAAAACAAAAACAGACTTCTGAAAAGAAGTCTGCTGAAAAAAGAGATAACTTCTTTTCAAAAGGAAGGCGCATCGGTTTCCCGACACACCCCGGCCGGGTTTCCGTGGCTTCCGCTTTAGGAAAAGAGGCTCGAAGTTCATTTAAATTTACTATATTAACTTTACAAAACTATTTTAATGCCGAAAAACAGTTGCTGTCAATAAAAATGGGACGGTGTCCAAAAAATTACAGGTCCGGCGGGACGCAGACCGGGCGCTCCACCGCGTCCACCCGGGCAAGGGTCAGGTCTGTGTCGTACAGCTCCCGGAGCCGCGCCTCGGTAATAATATCCTCCGTCTTCCCGGCGGTGAGCCGGCCGTCCCGGTCGAGAATGGCCGTGGTGCCGCCGAGCATTATGGCATGGTCGGGGTTGTGCGTGGTAATGATGATGGCATATCCCTGTTCCCGGAGGCTCTTGATGAGCCGCAGCGTTTTCAGCTGGTTGCCGTAGTCGAGGTGCGCCGTGGGTTCGTCGAACAGAATGGCCTTGGGCTCGGCTACGACCGCGCGGGCAATGGTGGCCTGCTGCCGTTCGCCGCCGGAGATTTCCGTATATGGTTTGTCCCGGAGGTCCCAGATGCCAATTTCCTTCAGCACCTGGTCGACCCGGGCAAGGTCTTCATCGCCGGGGCGCTCAAACATGCCGACGTTCGGCGCGCGGCCCATCAGCACGAAGTCCCGCACGGTATACGAGAACGCCGGCACGTGGTTCTGCGGGACATAGCTCAGGATCTTCGCCACTTCTTTCGGCTTCATGTCCGCCGCATTGGTTCCGCACAGAGCGATGCAGCCCTCTTCCGGTGTCAGCAAGACCGCAATACAATTCAGCAGGGTACTCTTGCCCGCCCCGTTGGGACCGAGGATGGTCATGACCTCGCCTTCGTCCAGGGTGAGGTCAATGTTGTTCAGAACCCGTTTCGAACTGGTGTCGTAGGAAAAACTCAGGTTTTCCACTTTGATGATGTTCATGAAATGGTCCTCCTTTGCCGGTAAAGGAGAAGGGCGAAGAACGGTGCGCCGATGAGGCCGGTCAGAATGCTGACGGGCATTTCGGTGACGCTCAGGGTCCTTGTTGCGGTGTCCACGAGCAGCAGGAAAATGCCGCCCATAAGGCCCGCCGTGGGAATGAGCTTCGTGTTGTTCGGGCCCACACACATGCGGGCAAAGTGCGGAATGACCAGGCCGACCCAGCCGATGGTGCCCGAAATGCAGACGGAACTGGCCGTCATGAGCGTGGCGCACGCAATGGCAATGTTCCGGATGACTTTGATGTTGGCGCCGAGACTTCTGGCCTCGGTCTCACCCATGGAGAGGATGTCCAGCCACCAGGACATGGCAAACAGGATGATTGCCGGTACAATCATGGCGGGAAGCACGCTGCCAATTTCAGGAAGCGTGACGTAGGAGAAGCTGCCCATGGTCCAGTAGGTAATGGCGGCCAGTTCCGTTTCCGGGTCAGCCACGAATTTGATGAAGCCCAGAATGGAGCTCATGGCGCCGCCGACAATGACGCCGGAGAGCACGAGCATAATATTGGAGTCACTTTTCATGACCGTCGGAATGAGCACCGTGAGCATGACTGCCAGAATGCCGCCGAGAAAAGCGAATCCGGAGAGCAGGAGCCCGGAGAAGCCGAGCAGGATGGCAATGGCCGCGCCAATGCAGGCGCCGCTGGAAACGCCGAGGAAGTCCGGCGAAATCAGCGGGTTTTTGAAAATGCTCTGGTAGGAGACGCCGGAAATGGCAAGCATAATGCCGCAGAGGATGGACGCGGTAATCCGCGGAATCCGAAGGCCCATGACGACATTTCGTGTCATTTCGGAATAGGCGCCGCCGCGGCCCGCTATTTCTCCAATGAGCACGTCAATGCTCTCTTTGGCCGAAATCGGGTACTTTCCCGCGCACAGGGCAAAGATGACCAGGCCGGCAAGAATTGCCAGCAGAAGCAGGTCAAAGCCCACCGCGTAGAAGTTTTTCCTAGAATTCGTAGCCAATTTCCTCACCCGTAAACGTTCTTCCGAAGAAGAAGCGGTAATAGTCGTCGACTTCCGTCTGCAGCCGCTCGGCTGTGCAGACTTCGGGGTACAGTTCATGCATCATGTAGTACATGGCAAGAATAAAGCCGGGACCCGGCATGTCCCATGAGTCAATCTTTGCCGGAATCTGATAAATGTGTTGGTTCTTCACGGCCTTCATGGCCTGCCAGGCGCCGTCCGTGTAGAACGCATCCATGGAATAGTCCAGGGCCGCGGAGCTGGTTACGAAAATGTAGTCGGGGTCCAGCTCAAAGATTTTCTCCACGCCACAGTCCGCCCAGTCGCGGTCCTTGTTGCCCTGGATGCCGTCGACGACCGTTTTGGCGCCCACGCGTTTCAGGAGCATGGTCTGGAGCATGTCTTCGCTGGCTACCCGGGACAGCATGGAGCCGAGGCAGAGGGCCGTCACTTTCTGCTCTTCGGGAATGGTCTTGGCCAGAGCATCAATGTCGGCAAGCTCCCGGTTCAGGTAATCGGTAATTTCCTTTGCCCTCTGTTCACAGCCGAGGGTGCGTCCCAGCAGTTCATAGGCGGACAGGACTTCTTCCGGCGTTTCGACTGTAATGGCCAGCGTCGGAATGCCAAGTTTTTTCGTTATGGTCATTTCGCCGGTATCCGTCGTGCGGCAGATAAACAGGTCCGGATCCACGGTTGCCAAAGCCTCCGAGTCCAGCGCCACCCGCGTGCCGATGTTGGCGGCATTCAGGATGGGGTCCCCTAAGAGTCGGTAAAACTGCTTGTTTTTAAAGTTGACCGCAAGAGCCCGGTCTCCGGCACCCAGCGTCACGAGAAACGGCGTCACGACCCCGTAGGTCGACGCAACGGTTGTCTTGCCGGCATTTTCCGGGAGCGCAACCGTTTGCCCCAGCATGTCGGTCACGCTGTCTGCAGCAGCACCCTGTGTCAGGATTCCCGTTACGGCTTTGGCATGGTCCGGCGAAAACTTGTTCTTGCAAGGCACGACAAACACGGTGCCGGCTTCCGCGGAAGGTTTCCCGTTGCGGAAAAATGCCACCAGAGTGGTTGAAGCGCCGGCCTCCTTTGCGTCCATGTCAACTTCGTAGCCGTCCGAACAGACCACGGTCACACCATCGTCATAAGCAGCACCGGCGGTCTTCAGAACGTCGGCCAGGCAGTATCCGGTATAAAGATACGTCTCTTCATTGCCGAGCCGGTTTTCCGAGGTCGAGGAACACTCATAGACGGGAAGACCGGCAAACGACGTTTCCGTGTATTCCGTACCGTCAATGCTCAGCGTGAAGGGCGGAATCGTGACCGGCCCCTCGACTTCCTTTGCCCGCACGCAGCCGGCAAGAGAAAGAATTAGGGCAAAGACGAGAACCAGCGCGGTAATGCG
>ONLO01000209.1 GCA_900318715.1 uncultured Eubacteriales bacterium
ACATGCCGTTCCTGCCGGACGGCACGCCGCTGGACATTGTCCTCAACCCGCTGGGTGTTCCGTCCCGAATGAACATTGGACAGGTCCTCGAAGTCAACATCGGCATGGCCGCCCGTTCCAAGGGTTGGAAGGTCATGACCCCGGTCTTCGACGGCGCCCATGAGGAAGACATTAAGTACTTCCTTGTGGAGTCCAAGCTCCTGGCCGAAGGCAATGACGCCACCCGTGAACTCGTTCTCCGCTACGAAGACGAGCACGAAGAGGACGGCTTTGTTCTGGAAGACCTCATGGCGCTCCTCCGGGAGAGCACGGACGACGAAGCCGAGCTTGCCAAGATTGAAGAGGCCTATGAGTACCGCTTCGGCAAGACCACACTGTATGACGGCCGCACCGGCAAACCCTTTGACGGCAAAGTCACGGTCGGCGTCATGTATTACCTGAAACTGCATCACCTGGTTGATGATAAGATCCACGCACGTTCCACCGGACCGTACTCCCTGGTCACGCAGCAGCCGCTCGGCGGTAAAGCCCAGTTCGGCGGCCAGCGTTTCGGTGAAATGGAAGTCTGGGCCCTTGAGGCGTACGGCGCGGCCTACACGCTGCAGGAAATCCTGACGCTCAAGTCCGACGACATTACCGGACGTGTGAAGACGTATGAGGCCATTGTCAAGGGTCTGAGCGTCCCGAAATCGGGCGTTCCGGAATCCTTCAAGGTCCTCATCAAAGAACTGCAGGCCCTTGGTCTGGACGTCAAAGTCCTGGACAAGGAACAGAACGAGATCGACCTCAAACAAAATCTGGAGACCGATGATTTCAGCTTCCACCGCATTGAGAACAAAGACATGCGCCACGTCAACGACGCGGACCGTGCCGAAGGTTATCAGACGCTGACGGCGGAAGGGGAACCGGAAGTGCTCGAGCCGTCCTCCTTTGAGGATGCCGACGACTTCCTGAATTCGGAAGGCCCGACAAACGAAGAACTGTTTGTAGAAGAGACCAGCGAAGTCGACAGCTCCGAGAGCTTCGACGAGGATTTTTAACCGAGGGAAAGGGGTCGCCACATGATTGATATTCAAACCAATACCGTAGATACCACCGAGAACATGGAGTTTGATTCCATTAAAATCGGCCTGGCATCTCCGGAAGCCATTCGTGAGTGGTCCTACGGCGAAGTCAAAAAGCCGGAGACCATCAACTACCGGACCCTGAAGCCGGAGCGCGACGGTCTGTTCTGCGAACGGATCTTCGGACCCACGAAGGACTGGGAGTGCTACTGCGGCAAGTACAAACGCATTCGTTATAAAGGAAAAATCTGCGAACGCTGCGGCGTTGAAGTTACCAAAGCCAAAGTCCGGAGAGAGCGGATGGGCCACATTGAGCTGGCCGCACCGGTTTCCCACATCTGGTACTTCAAGGGCATTCCGACCCGCATCGGCCTGATGCTGGACCTGTCCCCGCGGAATCTGGAAAAAGTCCTTTACTTTGCCCTTTACATTGTCACGGACCCTGGCATTACTCCGCTGGAGAAATACCAGACCCTGACCGAAAAAGAATACATTGACATGCGGGAGAAGTACGAAAGTGACTTCGAAGCCGGAATGGGCGCCGAGGCCATCAAGAAGCTTCTTGCCGAAATTGATGTCGATGCACTTGCGGAAGAACTCACGGAGGCCCTGGAAAAAGCCAGCGGCCAGAAACGCTCCCGTCTGCTGAAGCGGCTGGAAGTCGTCAACGCCTTCAAAAATTCCGGCAACCGTCCGGAATGGATGATCCTTGACGTGCTGCCGGTCATTCCGCTCGAGCTGCGGCCCATGGTCCAGCTGGACGGCGGACGTGTTGCCACGTCCGACCTCAACGACCTGTACCGCCGTGTCATCAACCGCAACAACCGTCTGAAGAGACTTCTCGAACTCCATGCGCCTGACATCATTGTCCGCAACGAGAAGAGAATGCTTCAGGAAGCCGTCGACGCGCTCATTGACAACGGCCGCCGCGGACGCCCGGTCACCGGACCGAACAACCGTCCGCTCAAGTCCCTTTCCGACATGCTGAAAGGTAAGCAGGGCCGGTTCCGTCAGAACCTGCTCGGCAAACG
>ONLO01000002.1 GCA_900318715.1 uncultured Eubacteriales bacterium
GCCTGGAGCAGCTCGTCCCGGTCAATTTTGCGGATCAGGCTGCGTGCGTTGTTGTGGGTGGTAATGTACGTCGGGTCCTCCGAAAGGATGTAGCCGACAATTTGGCTGATGGGGTTATAGCCCTTCTCCTGAAGAGCCGTATAAACCTCTTGTAATACCTTGCGCATTTCCGCGTCTGTGTCTTCCCGGATGGAAAACTGGATGGTCTTGTCAGTCATGGGTTCCACCTCCAACAGGATTCTTGTTATGTTATTATAGCGCACGAATGTCTATAAAACAATCAATAATTTTATTAAGAGAGCCCTCAGGAACGAAGCTCCGCACCCAGTTTTTCGGCGGCTGCAATGGCTTTTTTCACGGCGCTGCCGCTCTCTTCATCCGTCAGGGTGTGGTCGGCCGAACGGAACCGGAGATTGAAGGCCACGCTCTTCTTGTCCTTGCCGACCTGCTCGCCGGTGTAGACGTCAAAGAGCTCAATGGCTTCCAGGATCTTTGTTCCGACGGCTTCCCGCATGGCCTTTTCCAGAACCAGGACGGGCGTGTCCTCGTCCACGACAAAGGCAAGGTCGCGGGCGGTGGACGGATACTTCGGCAGGTGCTTGTACGTCCGCGTCAGGTCCGCAATGGAGAAGAGATACTCCATGTCCATGGTGGCAATGTAGGCGCGGGTGCCGATTTCATAGTTCTCCAGGACCTTCGGGTGGACTTCGCCGAGGACGGCCAGCTCCTTGCCCGAGACCAGGATGCGGGCGGTGCGGCCCGGATGGAAGGTCGGGTTGTCCCGGACGGGTTCCACGTCCGTGTCGTAGACCTTAATGCCGCATTCGGTCATCAGTTTCTCCACAATGCCCTTGAGGGTGTAGAAGTTCGTCTTCGGGCCGTACAGGCCGATGACGAGCTGCTTGTTCTCATCCGGCAGCTCTTCGAGCGTGGCGTGCGGAATGTACGTGGTGGCCATTTCATAGAGCCAGGCCTTCGGGTTGCGGTTGTTGTAGTTGAACGAGAGTACGTTCAGCATGCAGGGGACCGCGGTGGTCCGCATAATGCTGGTGTCCTCGCCGAGCGGATTCGAAATGACAATGCTGTTCCGCAGCGGGGAGTCCTCCGGAAGGCAGATCTTGTCATAGGCCTTCGGGCTCATGAACGAGAACGTCTGGATTTCGGAGACGCCGCTTGCAAGGATGGTGTTCTCCATGGCGCGGTCAAAGCTCTGACGCGGGGTCAGAACGGCCTCGGCGGCGCCGCGGAGCTTGGTGCTCGGAATGTTGTTGTAGCCGTAGAACCGGGCAATTTCCTCGGAGAGGTCGGCCTGGGAATGGATGTCAATGCGGAAGGAGGGGGCGTGGACCACGCCGTCTTCCACGGTGAAGCCGATCCGCTCCAGAATGGCCTTCTGCTCGTCCGCGGGGCAGTCAATGCCAATGAACTTGTTGGTCCATTCCGGGTCGAACGGCAGTGTGACTTCCGGCTTCGGGTTGGCAAAGTTGTCAATGTAGCCGTTCACGACGTCGCCGGCGTCGAACTCCTGGACGAGTTCCAGGGCGCGCTTGAGGCAGGTGTCGCAGCTGTCGGGGTTGAGCTCTTTCTCGTACCGGGACGAGGACTCCGTACGCATGCCGAGGTTCTTGGCGGTCAGACGGACCGAGACGCCGTTGAAGCAGGCGGACTCGAAGACAATGGTCTCCGTGTCGTCCATAATGCCGCTGTACTCGCCGCCCATGACACCGGCCACGGCAACGGGTTTGTTCTCGTCGGCAATAACCATCATGTCCTCGGACAGGGCGCGCTCTTCGCCGTCCAGCGTGGTAATGCTCTCGCCGGCGCGGGCGTTGCGGACAATGACGTGGTTCCCGTCGAGGAAGCGCAGGTCAAAGGCGTGCATGGGCTGGCCGTACTCAAGCATGACGTAGTTGGTAATGTCGACAATGTTGTTGATGGGGCGGACGCCGCTGGCGCGCAGGCGCTCCCGCATCCACCGCGGAGACGGCTTGACACGGACGTTTTTGACGACCGCGCCGCAGTAACGGTAGCAGGTCTCCGGGACCTCAATGTCAACCTTCAGCAGGTCGTTGACGTCGCCTTCACCGGCCTTGACGACCGGTTCCTTGACCTCGAACGGAAGCCGGAAGGTGGCCGCCGTTTCGCGGGCCAGGCCGAGCACGGACATGCAGTCCGGACGGTTCGAGGTAATTTCAAACTCGGTAATGGTGTCGTTCAGCCCGATGGCCTCCCGGATGTCCATGCCGAGCGTCTTGTCACAGTCGTCGCCCAGGATGAAGATGCCGTCTTCAATGGCATAGGGGAAGTCGTGGACGGTCAGGCCCAGTTCCGCCACGGAACAGAGCATGCCGTTCGAGACTTCGCCGCGCATCTTGCCCTTGGTAATTTTGGTGCCGTCGGCAATGACGGAGTTGTGTAATGCAACAGGAACTACATCGCCTTCCGACAGGTTCTGCGCCCCCGTAACAATCTGCAGAGGCTCGCCGCTTCCGACGTCCACCTGGCAGACCCAGAGGTGGTCGGAGTTCTCGTGGCGGGCGAGGGAGAGGATCTTGCCGACCACAATGTTCTGGAGCGTTTCGCCCTCGTGGCGGTAGGATTCCACTTTGGAACCGGAAATGGTCAGTGCTTCGGCGTACTCCCGGTCCGGCACGTCAAGGGTGACGTAATCATTCAACCATCTTTTCGATAAATCCATTCGTCACACCTCCGTTAAAACTGATTCAGGAACCGGACGTCGTTTTCGTAGAGCATACGCATGTCGTCCAGACCGTATTTGAACATGACCAGGCGCTCGAGGCCAATGCCGAACGCAAAGCCGCTGTACTTTTCGGGGTCAATGCCGCCGTTTTCGAGGACCTTCGGGTGGACCATGCCGCCGCCGAGGATTTCAATCCAGCCCTCGTTCTTGCACATGGAGCAGCCCTTGCCGCCGCACTTAAAACAGGAGACGTCAATTTCGCAGGACGGCTCGGTGAACGGGAAGTGATGCGGGCGCAGGCGGATGCGGGTGTCCTCGCCGTAGAGGCGCTTGGCAAAGGTGTCCAGCGTGCCGACGAGGTCGCCCATGGTAACGCCTTCGTCCACGACCATGCCCTCAATCTGGTGGAAGATGGGGGAATGAGTGGCGTCGACGGCGTCGCTCCGGAAGACGCGGCCCGGGGCAATAATGCGGATGGGCGGCTTCTGGTTTTCCATGACGCGGATCTGGCAGCCCGACGTCTGGGTGCGGAGCAGCATGTTTTCGGTAATGTAGAAGGTATCCTGCGTGTCGCGCGCGGGGTGGCCCTTCGGAATGTTCAGGGCTTCAAAGTTGTAGTAGTCCCACTCCACTTCGGGTCCCTGGCGGACGTCGAAGCCCATGCCCATGAAGATTTCCTTGACTTCGTCGAGGACGCTCGAAAGCGGGTGTTTGTGGCCGATGTCCACGGCTTCGCCGGGCAGGGTGACGTCAATGGTCTCCCGCAGGAGTTTGGCGTCCTGGGCCTTCGCTTTGAGCTCGGCGGTCTTCTTTTCAATGGCAGCCGCAATCTGCTCCCGGACGGTGTTGGCGGCCTGGCCGACGGCCGGACGCTCTTCCGGGGAGAGGCTTCCCATGGTCTTGAGAACCGCAGTCAGTTCGCCTTTTTTGCCGAGGAAGCGGACGCGCGCGGCATCCAGTTCCTCGAGCGAGCCGGTCTTCTGCAGAATCTCTTCGGCCGCGGCGCGGATCTGTTCCAGCTGTTCTTTCTGGTTCATTGTGAGGATCCTTTCAAAATGATATTTTCTGATGTCTGTTTTCCCGGGCGATTCAGCCATGAAAAAAGCTTCGTCCCCCTGAAGGGACGAAGCAGAATACTCCGCGGTACCACCCGACTTCCCGGACAGAGTCTGTCCGGACGCTTAATGCCCTTAACGCGGGCGCACGTCATTCCATACTGACCGGCCGCGCCGGCGTTCCGGAACGCCGCTCTGGAGTGAATTTCGGTGCGTTTACGACCCGGGTCCGTTTCCAGCCGATGGCGGGCCCTCTCTGGTGAGTCTTCGTCCGGCACGTACTCTCTCCGTCACTGCGTTTCTTCCATGTATAAAGTTATGGATAAACGATTGGAGTTATTTTAACACCACCGTAACGCTTTTTCAACCGTCTTTTCCGTTTCCGCTTATAGTATTTTTATGTTAAAATATAAGGTACGAATCTTTGCACTGACGAAGGAGGCAGACCGTTATGAACAA
>ONLO01000027.1 GCA_900318715.1 uncultured Eubacteriales bacterium
CCCTTGACGGACCACTCGTCGCCGCGCGGGTTGTGCGCATAGGAGATGTAGCCTTCGGTGCAGTGGGACACGAGGTCAATGCAGGTGAAGGCGGTCTGACGCGGCGGCAGGCCGGTGGCCAGGGAACCGTCCAGGATGACGGCCTTCGGCCGCATGGCAATGTCCGTAAAGGTGAGTTTCTTATCAATTTCATGGTCGGAGACCACCGCGGCAATGGTGGACTCGGCACCGGTGCCGGCGGTCGTCGGGACCGCCACAATGAATGGGACTTTGCTGTTGGCGCGGCCGAACGAAACCGGGAAGTAGCCCATGATCCGGCCCATCTTCTTGACGGGGAGGTCCGGTCTGGCCACCCGGCAGCCGACCACTTTGGCCGCGTCCATGGAGGAGCCGCCGCCGAAGCCGACCAGGCAGTTGCAGCCTTCGCTCTTGTACATGGCATACGCGGTTTCAATGCTTTCAATGGAAGGGTTCGGCTCGACGCCGTCATAGATGACATACGGGAACCCGGCGTCGTCCATGGCTTTTTTCATGGGGTCGAGGATTCCGTGGGTGTTCAGGAAATTATCGGTAACAATGAGGGCTTTGGTGCAGTTGGCCCGTTTCAGGATGTCCACCACTTTGGCGGACGAGCCGGGACCGCTGACCACGTCCTGCGGCGGAATGATATACGGGAACAAAAAGTCGACCAGTCCGCCGCCCGCAACACTGACAACTTTTTTAATCTTTCTGCCGGCTTCCCCGGCATCGGCAATCTTCAGTACAATGTCTTCCAGTCGCATAGCATTACCTCCTGTATTAAATTTTACACTTTAACGTGTATGTCTATTATACAGAAAGAATACGGCTGTTTAAAACAGTTTTTACAAATTCTCCTGTTTGTCCAAAGAATCGTTGATTTTTTTGGTGAGCCGAAGGTATTCCTGAAGTTCGTCGTCCGTCAGGGCGCCGAACCGTTTGCGGATGTTCTCCGCCATGTTTTTGCGATGTTCCCGCTCCGCGGCGCGGCCGTCCTCCGTCAGTTCCACCCGCACGGCGCGGCCGTCCTCCGGATCCTTCCGGCGGACCACCAGGCCGCT
Source organism: uncultured Eubacteriales bacterium (assembly GCA_900318715.1). GTDB lineage: Bacteria > Bacillota > Clostridia > Oscillospirales > Acutalibacteraceae > RUG420. The sequence continues at coordinate 1,080 of ONLO01000027.1, forward strand.
GTCCTCGAGTTTGTCCAGCAGCTCGCCGAGGGACTGCGGCCGGACGTGCATGCGCTCCGCCAGATCCTTCTGGCGGATGCCCGGGCAGTCCTCCAGCACGCGCAGGAGGTGGTTCTGACGGACGGCCGGCGGCGGGTCGTGCGGACTGTGTCCGTGGCTCCGGCGCACCAGCGAATGCTGTTTGTGCTGTTCTTCAAACACCGCGCGGAGGAGGTCTTCGCGGGTGGGTTTCCCGGATTTCGTCATAGCGTTACCTCACAGAGTTTAATAGTAGGACTCGGCATCGCCTTCCGTGGACCACCGGCCCATGGAACGGCGCCAGCTGAGGGCCGCCTTTTCGGCTTCGGACAGCTCGTCGTACGGACGGCGGCTCTGCAGGGCCCGTTGGTCCGAACCGGCGCTCCGGCCGTCTGCCGCATCCGCTTCGTCTTCCCCGCTCCGGAACTGCGTTTCATAGAACGTCCGGTATTCTTCACTGCTTTCTATGAGTTCCGCATGCCTGCCGGCGGCGCAGATGACGCCGTCCTTCAGCACCAGAATCTGGTCCGCATCCAGAATGGTGGACAGGCGGTGCGCCACGACCAGCGCGGTCTTCTCACGCAGCAGGGGCGCCAGGGCCTCCTGGATTTTGCTCTCCGAGACGGAGTCCAGGGACGCCGTGGCCTCGTCCAGCAGGATGACTTCGGGGTCTTTGAGGATGACCCGCGCCAGAGACAGCCGCTGCTTTTCGCCGCCGGACAGCCGCACGCCGCGGTTGCCGACGTAGGTGCCGAGCCCGTCGGCAAGGCTGCGGACGAAGTCGCCGAGGCCGGCGCGCTCTATGGCGTCGAGGAGCTCAGCGTCCGTGGCGTCCTCCTTTGCATAGAGCAGGTTCTCCCGGATGGTGTCATTGAAGAGGAACGTGTCCTGTGTGACGAACCCGATGTGGGAGCGCAACTCCTGCAGCGGCCAGTCCCGCAGGTCCATGCCGTCCATGCGGATGGCGCCGGCGTTCACGTCGTAGAGGCGCGGCACCAGGGAAATGAGCGTGGATTTTCCGGCGCCGGAGCTGCCGACCAAGGCATATGTCTGGCCGGGCTCCACGTGGAAGGTAATACCCTTCAGGATTTCCGGGCTGTCCGCTTTGTACGAGAACCGGACACGGTCGTATTCCAGTTCGCCGCGGATCTTGGCGGGAGGAACGGCATTGCTCTTGTCGGTAATGGGCGGGGTCATGTCCAGGGTCGAGAAGATGCGCTCGAACAGCGCCAGGGACCGGGTGAGATCCACGCTGACGTTCATGAGTTCGTTCACCGGGCGGTAGATGCGGCCCAGGATGGCAATGGCCGCCGTAATGTCACCGACCGTAACCTGCGGGCCGCCCTTCATCCGCAGCATGAGGATGCCGCCGACGAGGTACAGCAGCAGCGGGCCGAAGTTCGTGAAGATGGTCATGAACATGAAGAACGTCCGGCCGGCCAGCATTTCCCGGATGGACAGGGAGTACAGGTCCGAGCTGACGCCTTTGAAGCGCTCGGCCTCCTTCTTCTGCCGGCCGAAGAGCCAGACCAGAAGGATGCCGCTCTCCGAGAGCGTCTCGCCCAGGATCTGGTTGGCCTCGTCGTACTTCTCCTGGCTTTCGCGCGCAATGGTCCAGCGGCGCTTGCCGGTGACCCGGGTCGGCAGGATAAAGAACGGGACCAGCGCCATGCCGGTCAGCGCCAGCACCCAGTTGCACTGGAAGAGCGCCACCACGGAGACGACCACGGTGCCAATGTTCTTAATGGAGTTGGTCAGGGTGGACGACACGACGCTCTGGATGCCGTTGACGTCGCCGGTCATGCGGGTAATAATTTCACCCTGCTTGCTCTCCACGAAGTACTGGTACGGCTGCTGCTGGAAGTGCGCATACATCTGCGTCTTGAGGTCATAGATGATACCCTGCGCAATGGACGTGTTGAGCCAGGTTTCAAAGAACCCCAGCCCGTTGGAGACCACCGTGACCAGGAACGACGCAATAATCAGCTGCACCAGCACCCGGAAGTTCCCGGCAATGAGGCCGTCGTCCACCATGCGTCCGGTGAGCAGACTCGGCACGACGCCGAGCGCCGCCGAGAGCAGGACGGCCACAATGACCAGGATGAATTTGAATTTGTACGGGCCGAGATAACTCAGAATCCGCAGCGCCAGCGCTTTGGTAAGCTTCGGCGCATTGGCCTTCTCTTCCGCGGACATGCCGCGGTACGGACCGCCTTGAGGGGGATGTGCCATAACCATCCTTCCTTTCTGAAAAAGCTCAGGTGCCTGATAATAAGGTACCTTCCTATTTACACACTTATTATTTCATAGGGACTTAAAAATTACAATAAAAAACTGCATCGCCCGGGAGCGATGCAGTCGTTTTGCTTATCCATTAGCGTTCTTCTTACGGTACAGCAGATAGGAGTAAATGGTCGGGACGAGGGTCACGGCGGCCAGAATGATTAGAAAGACCGGGGCCAGGTGCCACTGGAAAAAGCCTTCCAGGATCATGAGGAAGCCGCCGACGATGGCCAGCGGGCCGGCCAGCCGGTGGGTCTTCTTCCAGTTCTCCTCGTCGTGCAGGGTCCATGGAATCCGGAACCCGATGGAGTAGTTCGGACGGGTCTTGGGCAGGTAGTTGCCGATGACAAGGAACATCAGCCCGACCAGCAGACACGCAATCTGCAGGACATTGACGGAGTGACCCAGGGCAGCCGGATACATCATGGCCGCCAACACCATACTGACCACCGGAATAATCCAGGGAATGAGCTGCATGACTTTTTTGCTCTGGTCCTCGTTTTCCGGGTCGGCTGCGGTGACGAACACGCAGATGAGATGCGCGGCCAGCATAATGAGCGGAAACAGGAAAATGGCCATGCCTTTGCTCATGTAGTTGTCAATTTCCCCGGCCGCGTTCCAGTGGACCGGCATCTGCGCCGGCAGTTTGTCCCAGAGAATGACGCCGATGAGCGCGGGCAGAAGGGTCACAAGCGTCGTAACAATAATAATACCTTTCCTATTTTTGAGCTGAGTCTTCATAGTTGTCGTCTCCTCTCAGGTCGGAGAGCCACAGCATGACTTCCTCGACCACGGATGTATTGAGATCATAATAAATGAAATTCTTTTCCCGGGTCTCGTACACCAGTTCCGCCTGCTTCAGCAGTTTCAGGTGGTAGGAAATGGTGGCCCCGGTCATGTCGAAGTGCGATGCAATGTCCCCCGCGGACATCCGGCCGTCTTTGAGCAGCGTCAGAATGTCCCGGCGGACGGGGTCAGAAAGAGCCTTGAAGGTCTCGGCAAAAGACATGGCCTCACCTCCTTGTATTCGGGCCTTGGTTTGCCGGTATTTAGAAATCCTTCTAAATACATTCTACCCCGCTTTTCCGGAAAGTCAACAACTATTTTGAAAATTTTCTAAATTCCTCCGCAGCGGGCGCACCGCTCAGGAGCAATACGCCGAAATGGCGGCGGAGGCAAAGGCTGCGGTGCCGGGACCGCCGGCCTTATCAATGTTGTCCGTCATGGCGCCGCCGGCGGCGTAGAGCTGGCCCAGGCCGGCCAGGATTTCGTCGGTACAGGTGTAGAAATGGCCGGTAATATAGTCCTGCAGCTTGCGGACCAAGGCCTGCGCCTCGGCGCCCGCCGGGTCGGCGGTATCCTTCCGTGCGCCGAATTCTTCGAAGATGGCCATCATACCGCCGGCCAGTTTCTGCTGGTCCTCCGCGGTGCGCCCGGCGTTCTTTTCTTCAAACTCCCGGTACGCTTCGGTCTGTCCCCAGGCCTCTTTGGCCTGTCGGGTATAGTCTTCCATCTTACTGGTATCAAATGCATCAAAACTCATGGCAGATTCTCCTTTCCGTTCCCGGGCAAACCGGAGCAGTTTCTCCAGATGCTCTTTCTGCAGTTCCAACAGGGTAATCTGCTGGTCCAGCGCTTTCTCCCGGTCGAAGTCCGGTGCATCGAGGATCTTTTGAATGTCCTTCAGCGGGAACTCCAGTTCCCGGAAGAGCAGGATCTGCTGCAGACGTTCCAGCTGTGCATCATGATACAGCCGGTATCCGGCGTCCGTGTACTCCGCCGGTTTCAGCAATCCTATTTTGTCATAGTACTGCAGCGTCCGGATGCTCACGCCGCTCCGCTGACTGACCTCATGCACGGTCAGCCCGTGCCGTTCGGTTTTCATGTACTCCCCTCCTGTCCGGTTCTGCTGCTCCCAGTATAAACTATGACGTTACGTCATAGTCAAGAAAAAAAGAAACCTTGCGAACCGGGCCGGTCCGCAAGGCCGTTCTGTAATTCCTATTCCATGGCTCCCGGAAAGTTGACGCAGTCCTCCTCGCTGACCATGCGGGAGGCGTCGTTTACCAGGAGGTCCTGAATGTCCTGCCGGAGCTGTTTGACCCCGGCGTGATCTTTGCCTCCGGCCGTTATTCCGACCACGAATGGATGGTTTACCACGACGCCGGGGAAAAGGAAGTCACACATTGCCGGATCCGAGCTGACATTGACCGGTATCTGCCGCGTTTTGCACAGGTTCCCAATCCGGGCATTCCGCTCGTCCGAGTCGGTTGCCACGAGCACCAGATCCTTTTGTTCCAGATCGTCCGGTACAAATTCACGGTGCATCAAACGAATGGTTCCGGCGGCAGCCATCTTTTCCACTTCCGCGGTTGCATCCGGGGCAACAACGGTAATATTGCCGGCAAACTCCGACAGCACCCGGATTCGGCGGCCGGCAACCCGGCCGGCGCCGACGACCAGGATCTTTTTTTCGGTCAGGTTGACAAATAACGGAAAGAATAATCCTTCAGCCTTTCCTTTCTGCAAAGCGGCTTTGGCGCGCTCCACATACAGGGCACGGATCTGCGGATACTCGCCCAGACCTTTTAGAATGCAGTCCACTTCCGCGCCTTCTGCCTGAATCCGGTTTTTCCAGGAATCCGGTTTTCCGCCGGCCATGTCATGCCGGGCATGGTCTCCCGCAACAACCAGAAACGGAGACAGGAAAACCTTCCGCGGCTTCCGGCGGCGGATGCTCTGCAGCACCGGCTCCATACCCGGTTCGAACCCGACGGTGCCGACACAGAAGTTCGGATACCCCTTTGCGGCAAACTCTTCGTTGATCATGTCATAGAGCGGAAGCCTTATGCGGTTGCTTCCATGTCCCATAAACACGGCCATGTCCGGTTCCTTGACCTCCGCAAACAGCCCGGTCAGCACATGCACGAACTCCGCCGCATCCTCTTTGGTTTCCAGCAGCGGTCTGCCGACGGCAACGCGTTCAAACTGTTCCATCTTCGGCTCCAGGGCAGAGAGGATCTTTTCAAACTCTGTGCCGGCCAGAATATGGGTGGGCTGGATCAGCAGATCGCGGACCCCTTCCTCCAGCAGCCGGTCCAGAACCTCCTCCGGGGAGAAAATGGCAATGCCGTCCCGCTCCCGGAGTTTGCTGCGGATGATGCTGCTGGTCCAGGCACGGTAGAAGTCCCGGTCCGGAAATGCTTCCGTCAAATCCTTTTCAATTGCTCCAATGGTCCTGTTACAGGTCTCTGTATAGGACGTACCAAAACTGATAACTACAAGTGCTTTCTCTGCCATAACGTCTCCTGCCGATGGTTCTGCTTCCTTACCGGGTCCTTACTCCTCCATCGGGTCCTTTGCAATAATCAGGGAAAAATAAGCCGCGTCATCCGGTATGTCATCCACGCTGCGGTAGATCCGTTCGTTGTCCATGCCGCAGTTCTCCACGGCCTGCACATCCTTACCGCTTTCCCGGAGCAGCGTTTTGATGTCCTTCATATGACTGGTGGACTTCATCAGCACATAGGTTCCGGGAAGGATGAGTTCTTCCTCGGTCTTGTGAGCCGCAGGCACAATATGCATGGGTTCATCCCACTTGGTCAGCGGAATGTTCAGCGCGGCTGCAGCGGCGCAGAAGGACGGCACCCCGCTGACCAGTTGCACCGGATATCCGTCGTTCTCCAGATAATGCTGAAGATAACTGAAGGTGCAATAGACCGTGGGGTCTCCCAGGGTCAGAAAGACGACGTTCTTTCCCCGGTCCAGATACTCCTCAATGGTTTTCGCACCTTTTCGGTGTTCTTCATCCATCCTGGCGCGGTCCCGGGTCATGGGGAAATAAATGGGGACCAGTTCTTTTTCCGCAATCTCCGGTACGGCACCGGCCGCAATTTTATAGGCAACGGCCTCTTTGGCCACTTTGCCCGGGACGGCAATAATCTCGTTTTCCTGAATCAGACGAACCGCCTGCAATGTCATGAGTTCCGGATTTCCCGGACCGACCCCTACGCCATATGCAGTTCCTTTCATGGTTTCTCCTCCGCTTGTTCTCTTATTATTCCGGGTATACTTCCCGGGCTGCCTGTTTGACACAGTCCACCAGATTCGGCAGGGTGGCTTTTTCCGCCATCCAGGTCTGCATTCCCAGCCGGTCTGCAGCCGCCCGGGTCTGCTTTCCAATACAGACAGCCCGGACGTTTGCAAAATCAAGTCCCTTCAGGCTTTCCGCAAACCCTTTCACCGTGGAAGCACTGGTAAACACGGCAAAATCCACGTCCCCGTCTTCCAGGACCGCCAAAACGTCCGGCGCGCCGGAAGACCCATAGACGGTGTCATAGGTTGCAATGTCACTTACCGTTACTCCGGGGACGTTCTTCAGTTCCTCCGTCAGCTCCGGATTCCCAATGGCCGCACGCGGAATCAGGATCCGCTCTCCGCCGTTCAGCTGCTTTGCCAGTTCTTCCCCGAGCGTTTTTCCGTCATAGACGGAAGGAATAAAATCGGATTTGAGTCCGCGGGCATTCAGCACCTTCTCCGACCCCGGTCCAATGGATGCAATCTTTGCACCGGACAGAGCACGGATGTCACTGACCCGGAAGAGCTCCTCCAGGAAAATCCTCACACCGCTCGGGCTGGTAAAGACGACCCAGTCGTACTCCTTTTGTTCCAGCCGGTGAATGCTTTCGTGAAGCAAAGACCGGTCCGTGACCGGTTTCAGGGCAATGGACGGCAGCTCCACGACTTCCGCCCCCTCCTGCCGTAACAGGTCCGAGAGCGAAGACATCAGTTCTTTCGGTCTGGTGACCACAACCCTTACCCCGGCAAGCGGACGCTTCTCATACCAGGAAAACGGTTCGGACAGCTCACAGACTTTGCCGACGACAATAATGGCCGGTGTCTGTACCGGACGCCGGGCGCATTCCGCCTCCAGCGTTCCGACCGTTGCCAGAATTTTTCCCTGTTTTGCCGTGGTCCCTTTTTCCAGGACGGCGGCCGGCATGTCCGGATCCATTCCGGCATCCAGCAGTCCGCTGCAGATTTCGTGCATGGCCGCAATGCCCATCAGGAAGACCAGCGTTCCATTGGTTCGGACCAACGCCGCAAAGTCTATGTCATAGCTTTGGTCGGCTCTTTTGTGTCCGGTCACCACATGAACGGAAGAAGCAAAGTCCCGGTGCGTGACCGGAATACCGGCATAGGCCGGCACCGCAAACGCACTGGGAACTCCCGGAACAATTTCAAAGGGAATGCCGTTCCCGGTCAGCAGCTCCAGTTCTTCGCCGCCGCGGCCGAACAGAAACGGGTCGCCGCCTTTCAGCCGTACGACCTTCTTCCCCTCCTGTGCTTGTTCCAGAAGCACACGGTTCGTTTCGTCCTGCCTCATGAAATGGTTGCCGGACCGTTTGCCGGCAAAGATCCGCTCGGCCGAGTCCGGAATCATGGCAAGGATTCCCGGACCGACCAGGGCATCATAGACGACGACATCCGCCTGCAGCAGAACTTCTTTTCCGCGCAGCGTGAACAGCCCGGGGTCTCCCGGGCCTGCGCCGACCAGCCAAACTTTTCCGCCCATACTACGTTCTCCTGATGATTCTTCCCTGTCCGGGCTGCGGGCTTAACCGCGCAGCTTCCGGGCAAGTTCTTTTCCTATTGTTTCCGCGTCATCGGTGCTTCCTTCGGCCGTTCCGGTCCGGATTTCGCCGGTGTTCTCATCCCAGTACAAAGCCGTAAGGATAATCCTGACGTTTTCAATTTGTGCATGGGCACAGACCGGGGAGGTACATCCGCCGTTCAGTTCCCGCACATAGGCCCGTTCGCACAGGGCTGCTGCCGTGCTGTCCGGGTCGGCAAACCCGTCCAGATAGGAATGGTCCTCACCGGCTCTTCCCTGCACGGCAAGGATTCCCTGGCCGGCGGCCGGAATCATTTCCTCAATGGTGAAATAGCGGCTGATCCGGTCCTCCAGTCCCATGCGCTTCATGCCGGCTGCCGCCAGCACCAGCGCTCCGTACTCTCCTTCATCCAGTTTCCGGAGTCTGGTCTGCAGATTGCCGCGCACTGGTTCAAAGGCGTGGTCCGGATACAGCTTTTTCAGCTGCAGGGTCCGCCGCAAACTGGACGATCCAATGGGAAGGCTGGAATCCGGCAAAGGACATTCCGCATCCGGATTTCCGGTTTTCATCCGGCGCCATTCTTCCTGAACCGCTTGGGGCAGTACCAGCACGTCCCTGGGATCCTCTCTCCGGGAAAAAGCAACCAGCGGCAGGGAAGGATCCACGTCCATTGGAACGTCCTTCAGGCTGTGCACCGAAAGATCCGTCCGTTTTTCACGCAGTGCCAGATCCAGTTCTTTCACGAACAGTCCTTTTCCGCCCACTTCATCCAGTGAGCGGTCCAGGATTCGGTCGCCTGTGGTCTTCATGGTCCGGAGTTCGGCTTTCACCGTTCCTCCGGCCCGTTCAATTTGTTCGGCAACCAGCCTGCTCTGCACAACCGCCAGCGGGCTCTCTCTGCTTCCCACAATAATTGTTCGCATTGTTTTCCCCTTTAGTCGTCTCCGCGGTAGTCCTTCCGGAAATAGTCCCGGGCAGCGTCAAGTGTCCGCTCCAGATCCTCTTCCGTATGCGCCGAAGACAGGAACATGGCTTCGAACTGCGACGGCGCCAGATAGATTCCGCGGTCCAGCATATGGACAAAATAGTCCGCAAACCGGGTCGTGTTGCTCGTATTGGCCGTCTCGTAGTCCCGGACGGTTTCTCCGGTAAAGAACACACAGCCGAGCGACCCGATATGGTTCAGGCAGTGCGGGACACCTTCCTGCGTCAGGATGGCATCCAGTTCTTCAAAGAACGCGTTGCCGGTCCGGTTCAGGGTCTCATAAAAGCCGTCGGTGTCGCGCAGCAGTTTCAGCTGTGCCAGACCCGCGGCCATGGCCACCGGGTTGCCGCTCAGGGTCCCCGCCTGATACACCGGGCCTGCGGGGGCTACCATTTCCATAATTTCTTTCCGGCCGCCGTACGCACCGACCGGCATTCCGCCGCCGATGATCTTTCCGTAGGTTACGAGGTCGGCGGTAATGCCGTAGTATTCCTGCGCTCCGCCCGGTGCCAGACGGAACCCGGTAATGACCTCATCAAAAATCAGCAGGCTGCCGTGTTCCGTGCAGAGGGTCCGCAGACCTTCCAGGAACCCTTCTTCCGGAAGCACGACCCCCATATTGGCGCCGACCGGTTCCACAATGACCGCGGCAATTTCTCCGGGGTTGGCCTCGAACAGGTTCGAAACGCTGTCCAGATCATTGTAGTTCGCGGTCAGCGTATCCTTGGAGCAGCCGTCCGGGACCCCGGCGCTTCCCGGGATTCCCTGCGTCAGCACACCGGACCCCGCCTTGACCAGCATAGCGTCACTGTGGCCGTGGTAACAGCCGGAAAACTTGATCAGTTTGCTGCGGCCGGTAAAGCCTCTTGCCGCACGGACCGCACTCATGACGGCCTCGGTTCCGGAATTGACCATACGCACCATGTCCAGGTCCTTCACCATGGAGCAGATGAGTTCGGCCATTTCCACTTCCCGTTCCGTAGCGGCGCCGAAGCTGAGTCCGTCCCGGGCTGCCTTTTCCACGCTTTCCAGTACGGCAGGGTGCGCATGCCCGAGGATCATGGGACCCCAGGAACCAATAAAGTCAATGTACTCTCTGCCGTCTGTGTCAACAATCCGGTCTCCCTGCGCGCGTGCAATAAACCGCGGCACAAGGCCCACGGAGCCGAACGCCCGCACCGGGGAATTGACCCCTCCGGGAATGACCTGTCTTGCCCGTTCAAATAATACTTCCGATTGTCCCATATTGGTCTCTGCCTCTGTCCTCTCCGGCATTCAGCCGATCTTCCCGTCCTTCATATACTGCGCCAGTTCTTTTGCATAATAGGTAATGTAGATGTCGGCACCCGCGCGGAACGCGGACGCAGCCATTTCACAGACAATCTTTTCCTCGTTGATCCAGTCGTTCTGCGCCGCCGCCTTCACCATGGCATATTCGCCGGACACGCTGTACGTTGCAAGCGGGAGGTTGGTCAGATCCTTCACCTCACGCACCAGGTCCAGATAGGCCATGGCGGGCTTGACCATGAGGATGTCGGCCCCTTCTTCCGCGTCCAGCAGCGCTTCTTTCAGCGCTTCGCGGCGGTTGTGGAAATCCATCTGATAACTTTTGCGGTCGCCGAAAGCCGGCGCGGAACCGGCCGCCTCACGGAAGGGGCCGTAAAAGGCCGAAGCAAATTTCACCGCATAGGACATGATAGGAATATTGGTGTGTCCGGTTTCGTCCAGCCGCTTCCGGATGGCCGCAATCCGGCCGTCCATCATGTCCGACGGAGCCACCATCTGCGAGCCGGCCTCCACATGGGAAAGCGCGGTCCGGGAAAGCAGCTCCAGCGTCTTGTCATTGTCGACATCCTGTCCGCACAGAACACCGCAGTGTCCGTGCGACGTATACTCGCACATGCAGACGTCCGTAATCCGGTAGATCTGCGGATAGTGTTCTTTCATATGGCCCAGCGCGCGCTGCACCACGCCGTCCTCGGCGTATGCCTGGCTTCCGGCCTCATCCTTGGCCTCCGGAATGCCGAACAGCATGACATTCTGCACGCCGGCAGCCGCCAGCCGGTCCAGCTCCTCATCCATCCGGTCCACCGTATAACGGTTCTGTCCCGGAAGCGATTCAATTTCCTCCACGCGGTTGGTTCCGTCCATGACAAACATGGGGTAGATCAGGGACGCCGGGTCCATTCTTGTTTCGCGCACCATTTTGCGAAGCGCTTCACTGCTTCTGAGTCTTCTTGGTCTGATGGTCAAATCCATTTCTGTGCACCTGTTTTCTCTTTCAAATACGGTTTCTTGCCGGTCACGCGTTCGTCCGAAAACGTCTCATTCATGGCATCCAGCAGATCCTGGAACGCACGTTCCGAAAGCTTCTTCCGAAGTTCGAACAGCAGGTTGTTCATCATGCGGGACGCGGCCCCTTCCACCTCGGTCACAAGCTGTTCCAGATCCTCGCCGTCCAGCGGCGCATGCTTCAGGTATGGCGTCATTCGTTCCGCAACATCCGTACCTGCCTGCTGCTTTAAGGACTGGATGAGAGGGACCAGGTCTCTCCCGGTATACCAGTTCAGGAATACCTCACGTTCTTCTTCCATAATGGCCTCCGCTTTTTCCAGATTCCACTTGAATTTCTCCGACTGCAGATCAATGTGAAATGCGTCAACGTCATACAGCCGCGTCCATGGAAGCGCTTCGGCGCCCGGGTCTATGTCCCGCGGCACGGCCAGATCGATCATGGGAATTTCGTGGTTTACGTCAAGATCCTTCAGCCGTTCCAGCGTCAGGGTGTAGTTCGGGCTGTTGGTTGCGCTGACCACCATGTCACAGTCCGGAAGCAGCCGGTAGCGGTCGTCGTAGGGAATCCGTGCACAGCCCTGCGGAATGTCGACAACGCCTTTGTGGTACTGCCGGACGGTCACGGTCACCGCGGCGCCATAGTCCATCAGCGTCTGGGACGAAATGCGTCCCATCATTCCGTTTCCTATGACCATACAGTTCTTTCCCCGCACCGAAATGCCTTCCTTCTCCAGCATGTCGAGCGCGGTGTGAATGACGGAGCGGTCTGCGGTGGAAAGGTCGGTTTCGGTCCGCACACGTTTTCCGGCGGTCACGGCCATTCGGAACAGGACTTCCAGCGTGTTGTCCGTTGCATAACAGGACCGGGCATACGCAAGGGCGTCGCCGACCTGTGTAATGACCTGATCCTCTCCCACAATTTTGGACTCCAGTCCGGCGGCAAGCCGGAACAGGTGACGGACCGCATCTTCGCCTCTGCGCTCCACAGAATAACGGCGGTATTTGTCTGCGTCAACCGCCAGGAAACTGCAGAGAAGTGCAAACGGAGAAAACCGGGCGTCTTCGTCTGTGCTCAGCCACAGTTCCATGCGGTTGCAGGTGGAAAGAATGACGCATCCGTCAATATCTTTCCGGCGGAGGAACGCCTCATACGCTGCCGCCATTTTCTTTGTCGTAAGCGAAAACGTACTCCGGATATCAAGATTTGCTTTGTTATGATCTATGCCGACCATCCAAATTGCCATAATGAATGTGCCTCGTTATTTTTCTCACTTATTCAAATTCAATGGTTCCCGGGGGCTTGCCGGTGAGGTCGTAGACCACGCGGTTGACGTGTTCCACCTCGTTGACAATGCGGGAGGTGACCTTCTCCAGAAGGTCCCAGGGTAGCTTGGCGGACTCGGCCGTCATGAAGTCGTCCGTGGTGACGGCCCGCAGCGCAATGGCGTAGTCGTAGGTGCGGTGGTCGCCCATGACGCCGACCGAGCGCATGTTGGTGAGCGCCGCAAAGTACTGGTTGATCCGTTTGTCATAGCCGGATTTGGCCACTTCCTCGCGGTAGATGGCGTCTGCGTCCTGGACCATCTTCACTTTCTCCGGGGTAATTTCCCCAATAATCCGGATGCCGAGGCCCGGACCCGGGAACGGCTGCCGGAAGACCAGGTAGTCCGGAATGCCGAGCTTTAAGCCGACCTGCCGCACCTCGTCCTTGAACAGGAGCCGCAGCGGCTCAATAATTTCCTTGAAGTCGACATAGTCCGGAAGACCGCCGACGTTGTGGTGGGACTTGATGACATCCGCTTTGCCGAGGCCGGACTCAATGACGTCCGGGTAAATGGTGCCCTGGACCAGGAAGTCCACGGCGCCAATCTTTTTGGCCTCTTCCTCAAAGACGCGGATGAACTCTTCGCCAATAATGTGGCGTTTCTGCTCCGGCTCTTCCACGCCGGCCAGCTTGTCGTAGAACCGCTGCTGAGCGTTGACGCGGATAAAGTTCAGATCATAGGAGCCGTCCGGGCCGAAGACCTGTTCCACTTCGTCGCCCTCGTTCTTGCGCAGGAGACCGTGGTCCACAAAGACACAGGTCAGCTGCTTGCCGACGGCTTTGGAGAGCAGGACCGCGGCAACGGAGGAGTCCACACCGCCGGACAGTGCGCAGAGCACGCGGCCGTTTCCGACCTTCTCCCGCACCTGTGCCACGGTGGTCTCAATGAAGGAGTCCATCTGCCAGTCACCGGTGCAGCCGCAGATGTCCCGTACGAAGGAGCGGATGATCTTGCTGCCCTCTTTGGAGTGCATGACCTCCGGATGGAACTGCACGGCATAGAGGCCGGCGTCCGGGTTTTCCATGGCCGCCACCGGGCAGTCCGCTGTGTGCGCCGTAATCCGGAACCCTTCCGGCGGCGCGGCAATGTAGTCCGTGTGGCTCATCCACATGACGGTGTGTTCGGGGAGGTCACAGCCGGTGACGTCCCTGCCGTACTCCGGCAGCGCCACATACTGCAGAAGACCCTCGTGGTCGTCCACGAGGATTTCCGTCTTGCCGTATTCCGACACAGGAGCGGTCTTCACCGGGGCGCCGCACAGGTGCGCCATGAGCTGCGCGCCGTAGCAGATGCCGAGGACCGGAATGCCGAGCTCCAGAATGCCCGTTTCGTAGCTGGGCGATGCAGGGTCGTACACCGAATTGGGCCCTCCGGTGAATATGATGCCCTTATACCCCTTTTCTTTAATTTCGGAGAGGGGCGTGGTGTAGGACAGGACCTCTGCATAGACGTTCTGTTCCCGCACGCGCCGGGCAATAAGCTGGTTGTACTGGCCGCCGAAGTCGAGGACCAGGATGCTCTCGTGTGTCATGGAATTCCCCCTTGGGACAAATGGTTTTGCGAATGCTTTGCGAAAGCAATTGGTTTTACTGAAGGCCTTTCGGCAGGCTGCCGCGCAGGTGCTCCGGTACGGAGAAGGCGTCGGCAATGTAGCCCTCTTTCAGGATGTCCGCCGGCGCGGCCAGACGGTCCAGCCGCCCGTTTGCCAGGACCGCAATGCGGTCCGAAAACTCCGCCGCCAGCTCCACTTCGTGGAGGGACATGATGACGGTGAAGCCGCGTTCCCGGGACAGGCGCCGCAGCGCATCCAGGAACTCCAGTTTGTATCGGATGTCGAGGAACGAGGTCGGCTCGTCCAGCAGGAGCAGCTGCGGCTCCTGGCAGAGTGCGCGGGCCAGCAGGATGCGCTGGCGCTGACCGTCGCTGATCTGGCCGAAGTCCCGGTCCGCCAGCGGTTCCACATCCGTGAGTGCCATCATGTCCTGCACAATGGCCTTGTCCTCGTCGGACAGGAGTCCGAACCGCCCGGTATACGGGTACCGTCCGGCGGCCACCACGTCAAAGCAGGTCATGAGTTCCGTGCGCAGGCGCTCCGTCAGGACCACCGCCACAGTCTGTGCATAAGCCTTTCGGTCCCAGGTTTCCACCGGTTCCCCTTTCAGCCGGATTTCGCCGGCCAGTTTCGGAAGCTGGCGGCACAGCGTGCGCAGGAGCGTGGTCTTGCCGGCGCCGTTCGGACCAATCAGAGAGAGGATTTCACCGTCCTCTGCTGTAAAGGAGATGTCCTTTACAATTGGTTTGTCTTCGTACCCTGTGGTGAGGGCATCCAGTTGCAGTAAATGGCTCATTCCCGGCCCCCCTTCCGCTGGATGAGGATCCAGAGTACGACCGGCGCGCCGAAGACGGCGGTCACGGTGCTGATGGACAGCTCGGTCGGGGCAAAGAGGGTGCGGGCCAGAAGGTCGCAGAACAGGCAGAAGGCACCGCCGCCCAGGAAACTGGCCGGCACCAGGGTCTGCGGCCGGGCCGTCCCCAGGGACGACTTCATCAGGTGCGGCACCGCCACACCGACAAAGGAGACCGGACCCGCAAACGCCGTGACGGTGGCCGCCAGCAGGCTGGACAGCACCACCAGGGCGCTCCGGAACAGCCGGACGTTGACGCCGACGCTCCGCGCGTAGGATTCGCCCATCTGATACGCGCTGATGGGTTTCACCATGGCGAAGACGGCGGCGGTCGTCAGCAGGATGATGACGGTCAGAATGGCCGTGCCGTTCCAGCCGATGCCGGAAAAGCTGCCCTTGGACCAGTTGTGCAGGTTCACAATGTTGCTGTCGTCGGCAAATGTCACCATGAAGTCGGTGGCGGCCGAACAGATATAGCCAATGAGAACGCCGCAGATGATGAGCACCGACATGCGGTCCACTTTGCGGGAGACCCCGAGCACAAAGCTCATGGAGAGCATGGCGCCGAGGAAGGCCGCCAGGACCATGGTGAAGGTTCCGGGGTGCCAGCCGGCCTGCAGGCCAAGGATCATGGCGGCGGCCACCAGCAGTTTGGCCCCGGAGGAAATACCTAAAATAAACGGCCCCGCAATGGGGTTGTGGAAATACGTCTGCAGCAGATAACCGGACAGGGCCAGCGCCCCGCCGAGCACCAGGGCCGACAGGGCCCTTGGCAGCCGCAGCTGCAGGACAATGTCACGGCTCTGTTCCGATGCGGAGCCCCCGAAGAGAATATGAAGTACATCGCCCAGGGGAACGGAAACAGAGCCAATGCAGATATTCAGGAGCAAAAGCAGCACGAGCAGCCCGGCTAAAGCCAGGTAAACAGCGGTCGTGCGGCCGCGGTTTCGGGCCATTCTGCCCCCTCCTTTCAGTTCAGTTGGTACAGGAATGTCATGCCGTCCGTCTCACCGTTCAGCATGTCATGCAGGTCGGTCAGGAACGTGCTCAGTTCCATGGACGACTGGTAGAGGTCCGCCGTCGTGCAGAACACGTTGCCGGTTTTCACCGCCTTGAACTTCTTCAGGAGCGGTTCGGCATCCGTCAGTTCGGAAATGCGGTGCACTTCGCCGGCAATGGTACTGTTGTAAATGATGTAGTCCACATCCTTGGCGGACGCATACAGGTCTTCCATCTGCATGGTAATGGTGGACATGGCGGTGTCTTCCGACGGTTCCAGGTCTTCCAAGACGTAGCGGCCGCCGGCCATGTGAATGAGTTTCGGAATGTAGTCCGACGAGCGGCGCACTTTTATTTCGCCGTTCGGCAGGCGGTAGAAAAACACCACGCTGGGACGGCCGGCCTCTTTGCCGCTTTCGCCGTCGGCATCCGCCACGGCTTTTTCCACGGCATCCATTTCATTCAGGCGCTTCGTGAATGCGGCATCCGCCGCCTCCTGCCGTCCGGTCAGGAGCCCGAAGACGCGGACCCATTCCATGCGGCCGCGCGGGTCGGACTCGTAGCTGGAGTACTCCACCATGGCCGGTATGCCCAGCTTCTTCAGCTGATCCAGCACCTCCGGCTTGTGGTAGATCATGGTGTTTTCAATGGCCAGGGAGCAGCCATGGTCCAGAAGCTGTTCGTAGTCCGGCGCGGAGTACTTCCCCGCATACCGGATGCTGCCGTCCTCCATGGCCTCCTGCACCTCCGGCAGGGACCAGTCGGACGCGTTCAGGCCGCTGAAGCGCACGCAGTCCAGGGCGTCCACGGCCACGAACATGTCCATGCACGCCGAGGCCACCGTATACAGTTTGGTCAGCGGCTGCTGCAGGACCGTAATGTCCTCCGGCAGGTCCGCCGGCACGGCGTCCGCGCGGTCTTCGGGTACCACGAGGAACCGCTGCTCGCCGTTGATGGTCAGGAGAGCCGGCCCCTCTTCATAATAGTCAATAGTGAACTTCTCCGCATACTTCACGTCCATGCTGTCCGTGTAGTGCAGAGCCATACTGATAGTATGGGTGGTTTTGCCGGCGTCCGCTTTGCGGCAGCCGGTCAGACCAATCAGAAGTGCGAGCAGCAGAAGCACGCAAATGCTTCTGCCGCTCCAATGGTTTTTTCGGTTCATCCTGCGCCTCCGGCCGTTCCGGTCTTCGGGCCCCGGCCGCGTCCCAGCTTCAAAAGCAGGAGCGCGGCAAGCAGGATCAGCGCCGCCGCAGCCACGAGGATCAGCGCCAGTTTCGAACCGCCCTTGGACGCCTTGTTCAGGGTCCCCTTGACGGTAATGGTGTAATCAATTTCGTGGGGTTTGCTCATGGCGGTGGTGTCTGCCTTGACCGCAAACGGCTGGCCGAGCGCCAGGACAGGAATGCGGAAGACGGAGTTGACGTCTCCGGTTCCGGTGCCCTTTTCCGGCAGGAACTTTTCGCCCCCGACAATCATGTAGTCGTAATGGGGGCTGCTCCATTCAATGTCGGCATAAATGGCGCCGTCTTTGACGGTAATCTTGGCCGGCGAGGTAATGCTGGCCTTTCCGGAGCCGCCTTCCAGCGTGACCTCGGCGGTATAGTCCCCGTCCTTAAGGTCCACTTTCACGGCTTCCGCGCTGCCGGATTCCTCCTGAAGGGAGGCAATCCGCTCTTCCTTGGCAGCCTCTTCCAGCGCTGCATAGTCCGGAAGCGCCACGAGAACGGCGCCCTCCGGAAGACTGTCGGCACGGAACAGGATCTGACGGTCATACCACTGCTCCTTGCGGTTGCTGTACGCCGCGCAGGACAGGCCTTCATCCAGTGCTGTTACCGGGAAGGTGTAGACCTGGTTCCCGTCGGCGTCCGTCTCCGGGAACAGGTAGGTGGTTTCCTCGCTCTTGGCGGCCTGCGCGCCCGTTCCGGCGAACAGAGCCTTGTAGCTGTTGCTGGAAATGGTCAGCTTCGCCGTCATGGCGCCGTTTTCCACATTCAGAACAGCTTTATCAATTTTAAACATGGACGAACTCGTCTCAACGGTCACGTCATAGGTACCGTCTTTCACGTCGGTCCCGCTGATGGGTTCCATGCCCTTGACGCCGACCTCTTCCACCGTGGTCATGTCCGAAGCCGAGGCCACGTCCGTATAGGCGGCCTCACTGACAAGGACCGTCGGAAACACCGACAGCATCAGGGCCAGGGTCAGCAGAACAGCTGTCCATTTCTGTTTCATAGTAAGTCCCTCCCGGGGCAGAAATTGTTTACTTCAGCTGTGCAACGGCCGCTGCCACATGCTGTACGTAGATGGCCTGGACAGCCGCGTTCTGGCCAAGTCCTTCGAGAATGCACTCGACGTTGTAGCCCTTGGCGGTAAGAATGGACTTCCAGGAGTCTTCTTCGTCGCCCGCCATGTCATTGTTGGCGTGGTCGCCGGCAACAACCATCAGGGGCTCCAGCACGACGCGGGTGTAGCCCTTGCCTTCCAGTGCGGCAATGACGTCATCCAGCGACGGCGTGGCTTCTACGGTACCAATATAGTAGTTGGCAAAACCGCCTGCGGTAATCTTTTCCTGCATCTTGGCATAGACCGCGTTGGAGTCGGCCTCGGTTCCATGGCCCATGAATACAATGGCGGTGGTGCCGTCGTCATAGTCCTTGGTGCGGTCGGTAATGGCCTTAATAACGGCTTCATAGTCCTCGTCCGAGGTCAGGAGCGGTTCACCGAGAACAATCTGGTCAAAGTTGGCTTCGTATTTGGCGAGTTCGGCTTTGAGGTCGTTGTACTCGAAGCCGTTCATCAGATGCGTCGGCTGGACAACCAGCTTCTTGATGCCGTCTGCCACAGCGCGGTCAAGCGCCTGGGTGACGTTGTCAATCTGGATGTTGTCCCGCTCCGCCAGTTTGTCAATGATGATCTGGCTCGTGAATGCACGGCGGACCTCATACTGCGGGTTGGCGTCGGCAATGGCTTTTTCCACGGCACCGATGGTGGCTTCCCGGCTGTCATTGTAGCTTGTGCCGAAGCTGACGACCAGAATGGCAGTGTCCGCCTTGGCAGCCGCATCCGTGGCGTCCGCCGTCTCTGTGGTGGCTGCTTTCTTGCAGGCTCCAAGCACAAACAACATGGCAAGGGCAAGAACAGCAGCAAGTACTCTCTTCATTTTCATTGGTTCAGTCCTCCTTAAATAATATGGACAAGTTTTCCAGATTCCGTCCGCCGGAACACGCATCTGTGGCGCGCAGATCCGTATTCCAAACATACCGGCAGGTCTCCTGACTTTGGTCTCTGCCGCCCTCCGTCTTCCCGGCACGGCCGCCAAAAAGGAGAAGCGGCAGACAGCCAGTGACGCAAGGACTGAAGGTGAGGGCAGCTCCCGTACACAGTGACGGCCTCGTCCCGGATTCGCACCGGGTTCCCTTTTCACCGGCGCCCGGAGGCGCCGACACCAATATGCTGCAACGAAATTACGTCCATTTCTAATCATACCACAGCCTTTAATATAAAAAAAGACTGCCCCATGGAATGGGGCAGCTGTTCAATTTGGTTCTCCGCGCTTATTTCCGGCGGATAATTTCTTCGCGCTTCGGGCCGTTGGAGACGAGCGTAATGGGCGTCTCGAGTTCGGCTTCAATGAAGTCCACGTAGTCCTTGCACTCCTGCGGCAGGTCGTCGTACGTGCGGATGCCGCGGATGTCGCAGTGCCAGCCCTTGAAGGTCTTGTAGACCGGCTTGGCGTGCTTCAGTTTCGGTGTGACCGGGAAGGTCTTCGTCACTTCCCCGTCAATGTCATAGGCCACGCAGACCTTGAGCTCTTCCAGGTAGCCCAGGCAGTCCAGAGCCGTCATGACGACCTCGGTGGCACCCTGGGTCTGGACGCCGTAGCGGGAGGCAACGCAGTCGTACCAGCCGACGCGGCGCGGGCGTCCGGTCGTGGCGCCGAATTCGCCCTTGTCTCCGCCGTGGAGCCGCAGTTCCTGCGCCTCGTCCTCGTCGAGGATCTCCGAGACGAATTCCCCGGCGCCGACGGCGCTGGAGTAAGCCTTCGTTACGACAATAATGTCCTTGATGTCATACGGTGCAATGCCGGCGGCGCCTACGGTGCCGTAGCCCGCCAGTGTCGGCGACGACGTGACCATTGGGTAAATGCCCGAGTCCGTGTCCTTCATGGTGCCGAGCTGGCCCTCCAGAAGGATGGACTTGCCCTCTTTCACTGCATTGTGGAGGAACGTGTTGGTATCCGCCACGTATTCGCGGATGCCTTCCCGGTATTCCACAAGGGTTTTGTAGAGTTCGTCCTTGTCAATGAGCGGCTTATGGTAAACGTGCTCCAGCTGGATGTTCTTCAGCCCGACAACACGGTCAATCTTTTCTTTGAGGTACTCGTCATCATAGAGTTCGCAGACCTGGAAGCCGATCTTGGCGTACTTGTCCGAGAAGAACGGCGCAATGCCGGACTTGGTGGACCCGAACGCGGCCTTGCCGAGACGCTCCTCCTCGTACTCGTCGAAGAGCACGTGGTACGGCATGACGACCTGGGCGCGCTCCGAAACCAGGATGGACGGCTTCGGGACCCCGGCCTCCGTGACCTCGTTGATCTCCTTCAGGAAACGCTTCGGGTCAAAGGCCATGCCGTTGCCGAGGATGTTCACGGTCCCCGGGCAGCAGACGCCGGACGGCAGGGTGTGCAGAGCAAAGCGGCCATATTCATTAATAATGGTATGGCCGGCGTTGGCACCGCCCTGGAAACGGACGACAATGTCTGCGTCGGAAGCGAACATGTCGGTAATTTTACCTTTTCCCTCGTCTCCCCAGTTGGCGCCTACAATTGCTTTTACCATGATGATTGACACCTCCATGTGTCAAAGAACGTTTCTTTCCGGGCGATTCACCTCTTCACGGGAAACGCCGCGCAATTACCGATTATAGCGGAATCAGACGTTGATTTCAACGTCCAGCCCCAGGAGGGCGGACTTTTCGTCCAGGACGGGACGGACATAGTCCCGGACGAACTCTTCGGTCTGGGACGGGGCCCGGCCGACAAAGTTCCCGGGGTTCATGACGGACTCCAGTTCCTCCAGGGTCATGCCGAACGCCGGGTCTGCCGCAATGCGCTGCAGCAGGTCGTTGGCACCGCCGTCCGCCTTGACCACTTTGCCCGCGTCCATGGAGTGGACCCGGATGCGCTCGTGGAGTTCCTGACGGTCTCCGCCCTTCTTGACGGCTTCCATCATAATGTTTTCGGTGGCCATGAACGGCAGTTCCTCCAGAAGGTGACGTTCAATCATTTTCGGGTAGACGACAATGCCGGAGACAATGTTGATGTAGAGCTCCAGGATGGCGTCCGTGGCCAGGAATGCTTCCGCCACGGAAATGCGCTTATTGGCGGAGTCGTCCAGCGTGCGCTCGAGCCACTGGGTGGACGCGGTCAGCGCCGGGTTCGTGGCGTCGGCAATGACGTACCGGGCCAGGGAGCAGATGCGCTCGCTGCGCATGGGGTTCCGCTTGTACGCCATGGCGGAGGACCCGATCTGGGTCTTTTCAAACGGCTCTTCCAGCTCTTTCATGTGCTGCAGCAGCCGCAGATCGTTGGCAAATTTGGAGGCCGACTGCGCAATGCCGGACAGCACGCTGCAGACCTGGTAGTCCAGTTTGCGGGAGTAGGTCTGTCCGGAGACCGGGTAGCAGCCCGGGAAGCCCATCTTGTCGGCAATCTTCTGATCCAGTGTGCGGATCTTGTCCTCGTCGCCTTCGAACAGGTCCATGAAGCTGGCCTGCGTGCCGGTGGTGCCCTTCGAGCCGAGCAGTTTCATGTTCGCCAGCCGGTGCTCCACTTCGTAGTAGTCCAGCAGGACGTCCTGCAGCCAGAGCGAGGCACGCTTGCCGACGGTCGTCGGCTGCGCCGGCTGGTAGTGCGTGAAGCCCAGCGTCGGCAGGTCCTTGTACTCCAGGGCAAAGGCCGACAGCTTGTCCAGCAGGTTCACGAGTTTCTTCTCAATGAGCCGCAGGCCCTCGGTCATAATGATGACGTCGGTGTTGTCGCCGACGTAGCAGGACGTGGCGCCGAGGTGGATAATGCCCTTGGCGTTCGGGCACTGCAGGCCGTAGGCGTAGACGTGGGACATGACGTCATGGCGGCGGCGTTTCTCCTCCGCAATGGCGTCTTCGTAGTTAATGTCATCCTGGTGCGCCCGGAGCTCGTCAATCTGGTCCTGCGTAATGGGGAGGCCCAGTTCCATTTCGCTCTCGGCAAGGGCAATCCAGAGTTTTCTCCAAGTCCGGAACTTGAAGTCCGGGGAGAAGATGTACTGCATTTCCTTGCTGGCGTACCGGGAATTCAGGGGTGTTTCGTAGGTGTTTTTCTGCATGAAGAATGAACCGCCTTTCCGTTACCGTTCTTCACGGAAGTACGACAGACCCAGTGCGGCCGGGCCCTGGTTCTCACGGCTCCGGCGGACCGAAACGAGAATGAGAACGAAGATGGTGACGACGTACGGGACCGCTTCCACCAGGGAGCTCTGGGCGCTGGTCACCTTGAGGCCGAAGACGGAAATGAAGTTGAACAGCCAGTAGAAGACGCCAAAGACATAGGACCCCCAGATGGTGTTCAGCGGTTTCCAGATGGCGAAGATGACGAGGGCAAGCGCCAGCCAGCCGAGCGCCTGGATGGACAGGGCCGCCTGCGTGGACCAGCCGCCGTAGTTGTAGTCGAGGATGTAGTACACGCCGCCGAGTCCGGCAATGCCGGAGCCTATGACGGTGGCCAGATACTTGTACCGGCTGACGTTAATGCCCATGGCATCCGCCGTGGCCGGGTTCTCGCCGACCGCCCGCAGGTTGAGACCCTTGCGGCTGCGCGTCAAGAACAGGTGCAGGACAATGGCCGTAATAATGGCCAGATACATCATGAAGCCATAGTTGAAAAAGATTTTGGAGAACGTGCTGCCCGCCTGCCCGTGCAGGAGCGTCCGGGAAAACACCTCGTTGGCAAACTTGGCTTTGACCGTCGTGGTGCCCTCGGGAATAATGATCATGCCGATGAACTTGGCAAGGCCCAGTCCGAACGTGGTCAGGGCAAGACCGGTGACGTTCTGGTTGGCGCGCAGCGTCGTGGTAATGAAGCTGAACAGCAGGCCGGCCAGCGCCGCACTGCCGAACGCGCAGAGGAGGCCAATGAGGATGACCAGGTACGCCGACGGGTTCTCCGCGTTGATTTCATAGAGGTAAGCGCCGGCAAAACCGAAGGCGCCGCCAATGCACATGGTGCCCGGGGTACCGAGGTTCATGTTGCCGGATTTCTCCGTCAGCAGTTCGCCGAGGGAGCCGTACATTATGACCGTACCGAAGATGACCGCACGGTTGATCCAGTTGATCAGGTTGGCAAGAGCGTCTGCATTCATGCGGGCTCACCTCCTTTGGCGGCTTTGGCTTCCGCACGCTTTGCGGCGCCGCGGAAGATGAGGCGGTAGCGAACGAAGAATTCGCAGCCGATGATGAAGAACAGAACGAGGCCGATGAGCACGTCGCCGGCGCCGGTGGCAAAGGCCGGATAGGCGTTGCCGAGCTGTCCGGTTCCCATTTCGAGGAACATGATGAGAATGGAAATGGCAATCATGGCCAGCGTGTTGAACTGGGCCAGCCACGCCACAATAATGGCCGTGAATCCGTAACCGCCCGCCGTGGTCTCCGAGGAAATGGAGTGGCTCTGGCCGGCCACGGTGAGGCCGCCGCAGATGCCGCAGATGGCGCCGGACAGGATCATGGTCCGGATAATAACTTTCTTGACGTTGATGCCGGCGTAGCGGGCCGTGTTCTGTGACTCGCCGACAACGGCAATTTCAAACCCGTGTTTGGTCTTCTTCAGGTAGAAGAACATGAGGACGGCCAGCAGGACGAACACAATAATGTTGATGGTGTAGCCGTGGTTCAGGACATCCGGCAGGTAGCCGAGGTGCGTATCCATGTTGATGGCTTCCATGGAGGACTTTTTGCCCTTCCAGAGGTTGTAGAAGCAGTCGACCATTTTCATGGCCACGTAGTTCATCATGAGGGTGAACAGCGTCTCGTTCGTGCCGAACTTCGCTTTGAAGTAGGCGGGAATGAAACCCCAGAGGCTGCCGGCCAGCACGCAGACGACCATCATGACAATGTAGAGGGCCGGTCCGCGGAGCGAGTCCGAGAAGTCGTGCATGACAATGGCCGTGGCCAGGGCGCCGACCAGGACCTGTCCCTCCGCGCCGATGTTCCAGAACCGCATGCGGAACGCCGGGGTCAGGGCAACGGCAATGCAGAGGAGCTTGGCACCGAAGATGGCCGTGTTCCAGCAGCGGATTTCAATGCTGCGGGCGTTGCCGATGACGCCGAACGTACCTTCCCACATCTGGCGGAACGCTTCCCCGAGGGACAGCCCGCCGACGGCGTTGATGAAGATGCCGCAGACCAGAAGTGCCAGGACCAGGGCAATGCCCCGGATGCCCATGGCTTTCCACTTGGACATGCCCGCATTTTTCTCAATGCGGAGGAGCGGCTCTTTGATGTCCTTATGGACCGCAGTGTTCTCAGCCATTGTCCGTACCTCCT
The DNA here is from genome assembly GCA_900318715.1 of uncultured Eubacteriales bacterium. Classification (GTDB taxonomy): domain Bacteria; phylum Bacillota; class Clostridia; order Oscillospirales; family Acutalibacteraceae; genus RUG420. The sequence continues at coordinate 25,585 of ONLO01000027.1, forward strand.
TCCATCATATTGGTCATGCGCAGGCCGACCTCTTCCTTGGTTGCCGTGCGCCCGTCGAGGATGCCGTTGAGTTTCCCGCCGCACAGGACCATGATGCGGTCCGACAGCGCCAGCAGCACATCGAGGTCTTCGCCGACATAGATGACCGCTACGTCGTCCATCTTCTGCTGGTTGAGCAGGTCATAGATGGTGTACGAGGTGTTAATGTCCAGTCCGCGGACGGCGTAGGCCGTCATGAGGACCGAGGGCGATGCAGCAATTTCCCGTCCGACCAGCACCTTCTGGACGTTGCCGCCGGAGAGGTCTTTAATGGGGGTGGTAATGCTGGGTGTCTGGACATCCAGTTCCTGCTTGATGTCCTCCGCCAGCTCCCGGGACGGGCCCGTGTGGATCATGGGCGATGCCCCGTCGTTGTAGCTTTTGAGGAGCATGTTCTCAATGAGGTTCATGCTGCCGACGAGACCCATGCCGAGCCGGTCTTCCGGCACGAAGGACAGGGCCACGCCGAGGTCGTGGATTTTCCGCGGCGTCTTGCCGACCAGGTCCTTGGTTTCACCGTGCTTGTCGGTGTACATGATGGTGGCGCCCGGTTCGGTCCTCTGCAGACCGGCAATGGACTCGAGCAGTTCCTTCTGGCCGCAGCCGGAAATGCCGGCAATACCGAGGATTTCCCCGCTGTAGGCCTTGAAGTTGACGTCGTCCAGGACCAGGACGCCTTCGTTGTTGCGGCAGCTGAGGTGCTTGACATCCAGACGGAGATGTTTCTTTTCCACCGCCGGGCGGTCAATGTTGAGTTCGACCTTTTCGCCGACCATCATTTCGGTCAGGGAGAGCTCCGTGGCCTCTTTGGTCGGGACAATGCCGGCCAGTTCGCCTTTGCGGAGGATGGCCACGCGGTCGGAAATTTCCAGCACTTCCTGCAGCTTATGGGTAATGATGATAATGGACTTGCCGTCCTTCCGCATGTTGCGGATGACGTTGAACAGCTTCTGCGCCTCCTGCGGCGTCAGGACCGCGGTCGGCTCATCCAGGATGAGGATGTTGCAGCCGCGGTAGAGCTGTTTGATGATTTCCAGAGTCTGCTTTTCGGACACCGTCATGTCATAGACTTTTTCATAGGGGTTGATGTTGAAGCCGTAGCGCTTGGCAATGGCGTCCACTTTTTCTGCGGTGACAGACAGATCATACCGGCCCTCTTCGTCGAGACCGAGCACAACATTTTCGGCAGCCGTGAAGACATCCACCAGTTTGAAGTGCTGATGGACCATGCCGATTTTCAAATCATAAGCGTCTTTGGGGTCCCGGATCTGGACCTCTTCACCATTCACGAAAATCTTGCCCTCGTCCGGGTAGTAGAGGCCGGACAGGACGTTCATAAGCGTGGTCTTGCCGCTGCCGTTCTCACCGAGCAGCGACAGGATTTCCCCTTTATAAACTTCGAGATCAACTTTGTGGTTGGCAATGGTGGAACCGAACACTTTGGTAATTCCACGCATTTCTACCGCAATGTCTGCCATGTTTTTTCACCCCGTAAAAATCAAGAAAGAGGGGGACCCGGGAAGCCGGGTCCCTCCCTTAATTGTTGTGTGCAGGCCGTCTGCCGTGCGACAGATCTTATGCCTCTGCCTCGTATGTGGACTCAATTTCGGTAATGCCGTCAATGCGGATGTCGAAATACGGAGCCGAGCGAAGCGTGGATTCGTTGAAGTACGTGACACCGTTCTCGGTGACCATGCACTCCTGACCTTCCATACCGTAAGCGGTGGTGTAGGACGTCAGGTTCTGTCCGCCGACCGTGAAGTTGGCGGCGTTGAAGACCTTGAGCGTGCCAGCCTTGAGCTGAGCTTCCACTTCGGCAACCTTTTCGGCGGTGCCGGCGGCACAGCTCTGGCCGAGGTCGGTGATCATAACCGCGTCATCCGAGTAACCCTTGGCCCAGTCCTGCGGAATGGGGGCGCCGGTGGCGGCAGCCTTGAAGAGCTCTTTGTAGTAGACCTTCCAGTTATTGGAAGCGGAGGTCAGAGCAGCGTTCGGAGCCACGTCCGTCATGGAGACGTTGTAGCCGATGGAGTTGCAGACCAGGTTCGGGTTGGCGGCTTTGGCAGCCTCAACAGCGGCCGGAGCACCGGTGGAGTCGGCGTGCTGGGCAATCATGACGCAACCCATGCCCATAAGGGACTCGGCAACGGCAGCTTCGCGCTCTTCGGAGAACCAGGAGTTGGTGTACTGAACGGTCATGACGACGTTCGGGACAATACTCTTGACGCCAAGATAGTAGGCGGTGTAGCCGGAGACCACTTCGGCGTAGTTGAAGGCGCCGACGTAACCGAGCTTAATGTTTCCGTTCTCGTCAAAGCCGGTCGGGACCTTTTCCGGGGTCAGGATGCCCTGGTCAATTTCTTCCTTCAGCTTCATACCGGCAACGACACCGGAGACGTAGCGGGACTCATAGACGCTGGTGAACGCGTTGAAGTAGTTGGCCTGGCCGGACTTGGCGGCAAGGTCACCGGTCATGGCAACAAAGTTGACTTCCGGGTTGGCCTTGATGACGTCGTCCAGATAGAACTGATGGCCGTAGGAGTTGGTAATGACCAGCGTACAGCCGTCGGCAATGAGGTCGTTGGCGTTCTTGGCGACTTCGTCGGATTCCGGTACCTTTTTCTTGTACTCGTATTCGACGTTGATGCCTTCGTTCTTGAGCTCGGCAACGGCGCCTTCAATGCCCTGCATGTGGGCAAGCGTGTAGCCTTCCGTCTCGTCACCGACGAGGATGGCGCCGACCTTGAGTGCGGTGGTTTCCGCAGCGGCGTTGCCGTCGGAAGCGGCGTTGTCCGACTTGGCACAGGAAGCAAGGGCAAGAACCATTGCAAGCGCCATGACGAGCGCAAGAACTTTCTTAACAATTTTCATAGTGTTTTCCTCCCGAATTCCTTTCAAGTAATGTTCGGATCCTAAACCTATACAAAAAGCGCTCCGCTTTTGGTACCTAAAACAAAGTTAGTCGTCACAGAAGATGACGCCCTTTTCCGGGGTCATTTCCTGAATGCGGGCCAGGGACTCCACGCGGATTCCGCGGTCCCGGATGCGTTTGCCGCCTTCCTGCCACGCCTTTTCAATGACAATTCCGGCGCCGACGACTTCGGCTCCGGCGTCTTCAATGAGCTGGATGAGGCCGGCCAGCGCGTTGCCGACGGCCAGGAAGTCGTCAACGACCAGGATGCGCTCTCCCGGCTGGATGAACCGTTTTTCCACAATGACCTCGTGGGTGGTGCCGTGGGTGAACGATGCAATCTGGGCGGTGTAGCAGTCGTTGGTCAGATTTTTGCTTTTGCTCTTCTTCGCAAAAACAACCGGCACGTCAAAGCAGACCGCCGTAAGGCAGGCTACTCCAATGCCGGATGCTTCAATGGTCAGTATTTTGTCGACGCGCTCGTCTTTGAACAGCCGGTAGAACTCCTGTCCGACCTGCTGCATAAACGGTACGTCAATTTGATGATTCAGAAATGAGCTGACTTTCAGAACATTCCCCTGAGACACAATGCCCTCAGCAAGAATCTTTTCTTCCAGTGCTTTCATGCCGGTTTCCCCCATTGCCAAATCATAAAACCCCAAAAACTTGGGGTCTTTCAAGAACATAAAAATTTTAGCAAAGCCATATATAAAAGTCAATTAACAGGAATGACTAAAAAGGGGAATTTCAGGGGCCTTATTTCGTCATTCCTGTTCCCCGCCGAACGCCTCTTGCACAATTGGTTTGTGTCCTGCATAATTGTGATGAGGTGAGACCATGCATTATACCGAAACCGTGTACCGGCCGGCCTTTGAAGGAGACGTTCCGCTGCTCCAGGTCACCACCGGATGCAGCTACAACAAGTGCTCGTTCTGCTCCATGTACCGGGACACGCCGTTCCGCGCCAGCCCCATGGAAGAAGTAGAGGAAGACCTGCAGGAACTGCGGGAAACCTATGACTATATGCCGCGGCTGTTCCTCGTCAACGGGGACCCGTTCGCCCTCAGCACGGACCGCCTGGCCCGGATCGGCGAGCGGATCTGTGACCGGTTCCCGGAAATTGAGACCATCAGCTGCTTTGCCCATATTCCGAACGTGTACAACAAGTCCGTGGAGGACTTGAAACTCCTGCGCTCGCTGCACTTCAACCAGCCCAATTTCGGCGTGGAGTCCGGCCTGGACACGGCGCTTCACATGTTTCACAAAGGCTACACCGTACAGGATGTCTACGAGCAGCTCGGCAAGCTCAACGAAGCCGGCATGCAGTTCAGCATGAACCTGATCCTGGGGTCCCAGGGGTACGGCCGGTACCAGGAGCTGGCCGCCGCCAACGCAAAACTCCTGAACACCCTGCAGCCCTATTTATTCTTTACAACAACATTATATTCCATGCCTGGCTGCGCCCTTTACGAGACCATGACCCTCGGCGAGTTCGAAGAGAACTGTCTCTCCCAACTCATTGCCGAGGAAATTGAACTGCTTTCGCAGCTGGAGCTGAAGGACACCATATTCTGGGGTCTGCATCCGTCCAATCCCATTCCGTTCGACGGCCACTTCCCCGAGGACAAGGACACGGTCATCCAGGTCCTGCAGACAATGCTCCGCATCCTGCCGCCGGCCATGCTCTCCCGTCCGCCGCAGCGCGGCGCCGAGGGCGGTATCCTCTATCCGCCGGAGATGGGGCTTTCCGAGAAGTTCGAACGCTGACAAATTTATTTCGCTTTTTTAAATTATTGAGCACCTGTTTTATCAGTTGATTTAACAGATGCTCACTTTTTTCACTTTAGCATGTAAAAAGCAACAAATCCGGCCCACGACAGGACCCGCATTGCGTGACTTTTCACAAACTTTTAGAATCGAGTCTAAATTTCTTTACGGACGTTGACAGACCGGATATAATGTCAACTGTGACATGTTC
>ONLO01000076.1 GCA_900318715.1 uncultured Eubacteriales bacterium
TCCAGGAAGTTGAAGCCGCCCTCAAGGGCACGCTCCATGAGTGCACGGCCGTACATACAAGTACGACCCGACATGTAGTAAGTAGCCATGTCAGGTGAGGCGCTTCGCGGCGCGCGCAGCCGTACGGAGAAACACCCCGGTAAGTTCAGGAGAACTTCCGGCATGAAATAGCAAGTATAACCGAGTGCAAGTTTTCCTTCGTCCTTGGCCTTACGTACTAAGTCATTGTTGGCTTCCAGCAGAAGATCCTCAAACTCGATCATGTTCTTAAGGTCTCGCATATATTCTGTTTCACCCTTTCCCAATTAGCATAAATTCCCAGAAATGGAAACTGCAGGCTTCCCCATCCTGCAGTGTGACGAACTACCATATTCCGTTTATTTTGTGTCTCCTTTTCACAAAATAAATTATCCATTCGGAAATAATTCGTCTAAAACATCCACAAAATCAGTATAGTCCTTTCAATTGTTAAAATCCAGTCATACGTACAATAAAAAATGCGGGCTTTTCTATTCTATTTTGACAAAAGATTCTTCAAATACAGAAAAAAACCGGGAGACCCTGGTCGGTCTCCCGGTTTACGTTATTCGGTTGGGTCCGGTCAGGCCTCCCTGTGCGGAATGGTCTTCAGGATCTTCTTTGCCATGGTGGCATACCCCTTGTCGGTCGGATGGGTGTCCTGGAATTCTCCGGTGTCGTAGTAGCACTCGGTTCCGAATACATTGACGTACGTGTAGCCGAGAACTTTGGCATTTTCCTTCAGGAACGCGTTGATTGCCTTGACGGTCAGGTCTCCTGCCTCGGACAGCTTGAGGCCGGCAATTTCTGTGTCCACGCTCCGGAACGGGTTGTACATGCCGATGATGGCCAGCTCGCCGTTCGTGTTCGCTTTGATGGTGGAAACGACCAGCGGAAGGTATGTGGCCATTTCCGTCATGGCTTTGCCCATTTCGGCAAACATGGCTTCCAGGAAGACCACGGTCAGGCCCAGCGTGTTGAGGGTGTTGAACATGGACTGGAAGTCCTTGGTCAGGATTCCCCTCTTCACGGCCTGTTCCACGAGCTCAGCCGCTTTGGAGGATACTTCACTCAGCTGAGCAATGTCCAGCGCCGCCATGACCAGCGGTCCGGTGAAGATGTCGTTGTTGCCAATGTTCATGGTGACCAGAGACGACTTCTTCAGGCTCTTCTTTATGGCGGCCGGCTTGGCCAGCGGCCGGTTCATGGCAACGAAAATGCCTTTCTCCAGGAATTCGGTGTAGTAGCCGTCTTTCGGAACACTTCCGCCGAGCAGGCTGTAGACGTCCTTGGTCCGGCAGCCGTCATAGGAGTACCGGGCAATCCTGGTGCCGGTCACCGAGGCGACCAGCTCCGGAAACGCCTTCGGGTTGACGCCGTCACCCATGCCGTAGAGTTTCGGTGTAAGGTGCGGGTCATAGCCGGTCGAAATGCTGTCTCCGAACACGGTGTAGGTCTTTCCTTTGTACTGTTTGTAGGCGCTGTTGTATTTCCAGCTGGCGGCGCTTGCCGGAATCAGAAACACGCTTGCCGACAGGACCAGGGTCAGCACGAGCGCCAGAATGCGTTTTGCGTTTTTCATAGTGTTCCCCTTTTCTGTGAACCGCTTCACAGCGAGCATTTTTAAATGCCTCCTGCGGCGAAGTGCCGCAGGAGGCCCTTTTCAAATTTTAGTATAGTTGTACTTTCTGAATGCTTTCTGAAAGAGCAGCTTTCGTAAAGTTTTCCGAACAAATATGCCGGTGGGCGCTCAGCCGTTAAACCGTTCGGCGCAGTTCTGTCCGTCGTTGATCATTTCCACCGCGTGCTGCAGGGCGTCGATGATGACCGCAAGGCACTCCTTGACCGCCTTGACGCTGCCCGGCAGATTGATGATGAGCGTGCGGCCGCGGATGCCGGCCGTGCCGCGGGACAGCATGCCGCGCGGGGTAATGCGGATGCTTTCGGCGCGCATGGCCTCCGGGAAGCCGGGGGCGTCCCGGTCAATGACGGCGCGCGTGGCGTCCGGGGTGTTGTCCCGGGAGGTGAAGCCGGTGCCGCCGGTGGTCAGGATAATGTCCGCGCCTTTGTTGTCGGCAAGGTTGATCATGGCCTCTTTCAGCATGTCCGGGTCATCCGAGGTCAGGGTAATGCCCGTTACGGTAAAGCCCTTTTCCTCCATCATCTCCTGAATGGCCGGGCCGCTCAGGTCTTCCCGCTCACCGGCAAAGCCCTTGTCGGACGCAGTAATAATGGCTACTTTTATGGTTTTCGGATCCATTTTCATAACGTTTCCTCCCGCTTATTGCGTTTCTAAAATGACAACCGGATCTCCGGGTTTCACCTGTCCGGTCGTAACGACCCGGGCGCAGATGACGCTGCGCTGCAGCGGGCACTTGCCGGTGCCGGCAAGTTCACATTCCTTCGGGAAGCAGCGCTTGAACGTGGTGACTTCCAGGACGGCGCTGCCGCACTGCAGCAGCGTTCCCGGGTGCGTGTCGGAGGCCTTCTTCAGCCCCCGGACCGAAAAGCCGGACACCGTCAGGTTCGGATGGAACCGGCGGAAGCAGAGCCCGCCGTCCAGGTCCTTCTGGATGTCCTCCATGGTGTCCTCGGAGGCAAGGCAGAGCTGCCGGTCCCCCGGGCCAAAATGGAAGTCCCCGACAATGCCGCCGTCCGCGGACAGTTCCGCTTCGGGAACGGTCACGGTCTCTTTCGACTCCTTATTCGGCGTGTATTCAATCTTGGTAATCTTCATGTATGCACCTCAGTTCACATCCACGAGTTCGCCCGTGTGTTCCGTGCCGTAGCCGCCCATGTCGGCCAGCGTCTTCTTGAATTCGTCACTGGTAATGATGTCGAGGAACGCCTGCACCTGCGGCAGTTCGAGGTCCGCCCGGCGCAGCACGAAGTCGTACTCCTCGGGGCCGATCTCAATGAAGTCGAGGTCCATGGCCCTGGCCGCCGAGAGGATGCCCATGCCGGCGTCCGCGCTCTCGCCCTGGACGAGGGCCGCCACCGCCATGTGGGTGGACGCTTCGCGCTCATAGCCGTCAATGTCGTCCGGGGAAATGCCCGCCTGCTTCAGCTTGTAGTCCAGCAGGACCCGGGTGCCCGCGCCGCGCTGGCGGTTGACGTACCGGACCTTCGTCAGGTCCTCCACGCCTTGGATGCCGAGGGGGTTCCCCTTCTTGACCATTATGCCCTGGATGCGATGTACGCCCTTAATAATGACCATAGGCTCGTCGAACAGTTCTTCCACCGTCCGGACATTGTACACACCGGTGTCCTCGTCCAGAAGGTGCGCCGGCGCCAGATGGCACTCGCCGCGGGTCAGGGCCATGAGGCCGCCCATGCTGCCGACATGCGTACTGGAAATGAACATGCCGTGGTAGTGCTCCGGCAGCAGGTCCGCCGCCACGTCCAGGATCATGTCGTGGCTGCCGATGATGACCAGCGTGTTCTCAATTTCGGCGCGGCTGCGGTACAGCTGCACGCGGACCGTCTCACCGGCCTCCACGCCTTCCTGGTTCTGTTCAATAATGCAGAAGCCGTCGGCGCGGACCAGGCTCATGGCGGCCGAGGCGCCGCGGGCCAGCGGGGCCGCTACGAAGCGGCTGCCGACCTTGCCCACTTTGACGCGGACGTATTCCCGGTGCTTGACGCTGGAAATGAGGCGCTTGGTCAGGACGGCGTCCACGAATTCCGGTTTCTGTTCCACGGACTCCGTCATGGCCGCCAGGACCGGTTTCACGAAGTTCTCAAAGGCAATGTAGGCCGAGACCGGGTAGCCGGGCAGGCCGATGACGGGCTTGCCGTCCACAATGGCCAGGATGACCGGCTTGCCGGGCTTGACTGCCACGCCGTGAATAATGACTTAGCCGAGTTCGCGCAGGACGTGGACGGTATAGTCCTCCGTTCCGGCGGACGAACCCGCGTTGACAATGACCATGTCGTGCGTGGCCACCGCCTCAGACACCTTGGATTTGATGAGGTCATAGTCGTCCACAATGGGGCTGTATCGCCTTGCTTCGCCGCCGCACTCCGTCACCATGCCTTCGAACATGCGGGAGTTGGACTCTATAATGTCGCCCTCTTTCGGGGTCTCGGTCGGTTCAATGATCTCGGTGCCGGTCGGGAAGACGGCCACCACGGGCTTCTTGACGACCTCAATGTCCAGGATGCCGGCCGACAGCAGGACGCCGATGTCAATGGGGCGGATGCGGTGCGCCGACGGCAGGATCATTTCGCCGGCGACAATGTCTTCGCCAACCGGGCGCACGTACTGCCACGGCGATGCCGACGCGAAAATGGTCACGTCCCCGTTTTCCTCAGTCTGGAGGTCCTCCGCCATAATGACGCAGTCAAAGGGCGGACGGATGGGGTCGCCGGTGTCCACAATAACGAAGTCCTCGCCCTTCTTCAGGGTGAGCGGCGCCGTTTCGCGGGCGCTGTCCGTCTTCGCCGCCGTGGTGGCAATGCCGTCCATGGCGGATGCGTTGAACAGCGGAGACGAGTACCGGGCGAAGGTGGCCTTGCGGGTCACACGGCCGAGGGATTCCGGGACCGGGACGGTTTCGTACTGCACCAGGGTCTCCGGGTGCAGCGCGTCCAGATACTTCTCCCGCGCTTCGTCCACGGGGGTGTTGGATAAGTACAGATTTCGCTGTGCCATAGTGCTTCTCCTTGGTTATCGGAACAGGCGGACCTTGATGAGTTCGCCCTGTTTAATGCCTTCTTTGTTTCGGTCCGTGACGAGGTATCCGTCGGATTCCGTCATGGTGGAGATGAGGCCGGATTTTCCGAGCACCGGGTGGGCGATGCAGCCCTCTTCCGTCTCCTCCAGTTTCACCGCAAAGCAGTTGGATTTGCCGGCGTCGCAGCCGATGTTCTGGTCCATGCGGGCATAGACCGTGAGCGGTGCGTCCCGCCCCTGCAGTTCGTTCAGGGCGTCCAGAACCACGAGTTCCAGAACATAGACCGCGGCCACCGGATGGCCGGGCAGACCGCACAGGAGCGTTTTGCTCACGCTGTCGTAGCCGAGGATGGTCGGCTTGCCGGGCTTCATGGCCAGGCCGTGCGTGAAGACGCCCGGGTCGGACAGCTCGTCAATGAGCCGCTTGGTCATATCCTTCTTGCCCTGGGACGAGCCGCCGGACACGCAAACAATGTCGCTGTCCTTCATGGCGGATTTCAGCGCGGCCACCAACCGGTCTTCCCGGTCGGGCACGACCTGCTGGCTGGTAATGACATGGCCGTAAGATTTGGCCATGCCGGCCACCGCATAGGTGTTGATGTCGTAGATTTTTCCGGGCTGCAGCGGTTCCCCGGGCGGCGTGAGCTCGTCCCCGGTGGAAATGACGGCAATGCGCAGCGGTTCATAGACCGGTACGTCCGTGACGCCCGCCGAGGCCAGCGCCCCGACGTCCTGCGCGCGCAGCACCGTGCCGCGGGTCAGGACCGGCTCCCCGGCCTTCGTGTCCTCCCCTTTCAGGATGAGGTTCCGGCCGGTGCTGACCGCGTGGTAGACGGCAATCTTGTTCTTGCCGAAGGGCTCGCTGTATTCGACCTGCACCACGGCGTCCGCACCCTCCGGCAGCATGCCGCCGGTCGGCACATAGCAGCACTCACCGGGGCGGATGGCCACCGGGGCCGCCTTGCCCATTTCCACTTCCCCGACCACGGTCAGGAAGGCGGGAATGCTCTCGCCGGCGCCCTGCGTGTCTTTGGCCCGGACCGCGTACCCGTCCATGGTGGAGCGCGTAAAGCCCGGCACGTCAAAGGCGCAGGGAATGTCCTCGGCAAGGACCCTGCCGAGGGCGTCGTTCAGCGGGACCTGTTCGGTCCGGAGGAATGCCTTCCCCACGGACTGAATGACCTCCCGCTGTGCGTCTTCAATGGTCTGAACGTCAAATAATTCCATAACTTACAACCCGTAAAATTCAATAAAAGACTTCGTCTGTTCGTGCTGCGGATGCCGCAGGACCTGTTCGCTCGGGCCGCTCTCCAGAAGGCAGCCGCCGGCGAGGAACAGCGTTTGATCCGAAATGCGCAGAGCCTGCGCAAGGGAATGCGTAATGAGAAGGACGGCCGCACGGGTGCGCGCGCGGTAGTCCAGGATGAGCTGCTCCGCCGCCAGCGTGGACTGGATGTCCATGGCGGCCGTCGGCTCGTCCAGAATGAGCAGTGCGCAGTCCTCCATCATGACCCGCGCCATGGCCAGTTTGGCCGTCTCGCCGCCGGAGAGGCGGCTGGCCTTCTTGCCGCGGAGTCCGGTCATGCCGAGGGCGTCCAGGTAGGCGTCCGCCCGCTCCCGCGCCGCCGGGGTGTCCCCGGTTGCCAGCAGCAGGTTCCGCTCCACCGACAGCTGGAACGGATAGTTCTTCTGCGGACTGTAGCCGAGTGAATCGCCGGAGGAAAGGTCCAAAACACGCTCTTTGCCGTCCGGCTTCTCCGCGCCGGCCAGAACTTTGGCCAGCGTGGACTTCCCGCACCCGTTTGGTCCAATGACCGCGTAAATGGTGCCGGGGTCCAGTTCCATGCCCGGGAACTGCAGGACCGTCCGGTCCCCGTACGTCTTCGTGAATTCCCGGATGGTCATGCGTTCAACCTCGTCTGGATGATGTAAATAATCAGATTCAGAACGAAGGACATGAGCAGCAGAATGATGCCAAGGGCAATGCCGAGGGAGAACTCTCCCCGGTTGGCGGCATTCATAATGGCCGTCGTCATGACATTCGTCTTCCACGCAATGGCGCCGCCGACCATGGAGATGGCGCCGACCTCCGCAATGGCTCGGGAGAACCCGAGGAGGTAGGTGGAAATAATCTGGTATTTGGTCTCGTTCATGGTCAGCAGGAACGTCTTCCAGGGGCCCAGGCGGAGTCCGCGGGCCGTTTCCCGGATTTCCTTCGCCGGACCGGTCAGGAAGGTCTCAATGTTCCCAATGATAATGGGCGTAATGAGGATGACCTGGGCAACGACCATGCCGCGGACTGTGTACAGAAGGTTCAGATGCCGCAGCGGTCCGACACCGGAAAAGAGTATGTAGCAGATGAGGCCGGCAACGACGGGCGGAAGACCCATCAGTGTCCGGTTGATAACGATCCATGCTTTTTTCCCGTGAAATGAGGTCATAGCAAGCAAAACCCCCAGTGGCACCCCTAAAAGGAGTGCCACGAGGGAACTGGATATGCTCATTTGTAACGTGACCTTGATAATGTCCCGGAGCGCTTCGCTGCCGGAGAACATCAGCGCAATGGCCTGAACAAGAGCGGTCCTCATCTTACTCGATGACGCCGTTGTTGTTCTGGAAGGTCAGGAACGTGGCCTTGTCCGAGAGCGTATAGGCATTCTGCTGCTCCGCCATGGTCAGGACGGCGCCCATACCGGCGTTGGAGGAGACATACCACGGATAATTCTGGAACGAGGTGGCCTCTTCGGTAATGCCGAGTTCGGCCGGCCACAGGGACAGTTCCTTGGTATGGGTACCGGAACCGTCGCCGCGGGAAATGAAGGTGCTCTTCGTATCCGCAATGGCTTTAAAGGCATCCAGGACGGTGGCGGCGTTCTTGACGCCGGCCGGGTCGGACGCCGGGCCAATCAGGACAAAGTAGTTGTACATGAAGGTCAGGCGCGGAGCGGCATAGTGCCATACCGTGCGGGCAAATCCGGCATTGATGAAGTCCTCTTCCTTGGCTTTGGCATGAACCAGAATGAGGTCGGCGTTGCCCATCTGGGCCGCTTCAATGGCTTTGCCGGTTCCGGCGGAGGCCACTTCCACTTTGTAGCCGTATTTCTGCTCAAATTTCGGAAGCAGGTAGCCGAGAAGGCCGCTGTCGTTGACGGATGTGGTCGTGGACAGACGGATGGTCTTGGTTTCGTCCGTAGCCTGCGGAATGGTGCTGGTCTGGGATTCCACCGGGGCGTTCGGATCCAGCGTGAAGAGCGCCGTGCCGAACTCCTCTTTGCCGTACTCGGCAATATAGCCTTTGCCTTCGGAAGACAGGATCCAGTGGATGAGTGCGTCCGCACCGACCATGTTGATCTTGACGTCCGAAACGGCCGTACCGTTGGCATCCACAAACGGGGCACCCGGGTTGACGGCAATCAGCGAGTAGTCATTGCGCATGCTGTCGTCCTCTTCCATGAGGATGGTGCTGCTGATGGTGCTGGCAGGAGCCGTGGTGGCAGCAGCGGTTGTGGCAGTCGTGGCGGCGGTGTCTTCGGCCGGTTTCGTTTTGGCACAGGCTGCCAGCACGAATACCATGGCCAGAGCAAGCACCAGGGCTGCAATGCGTTTCATGTTTTTCATTGTTTTCCCTCCAAATACAGGATGTGTCTCCGTATGGTCAGCCACCTATCTGACTCATACCATGTGCTTCGTCGCCCACCGACATGCTCCCATCCGACACGTCAAAGTGGTGTGCCCGGGGTTTCCCGGCCAGTGCTTTGCCAATGGCCTCCTCCAGGTCTTCGTCCGTGCCGCCGGCGCGGATGACCTTCAGAAGGTCTTCGCCGGTGTCGTACTGAAGACAGGTCTTGAGAAACCCGGTGGACGTCAGCCGGACCCGGTTGCAGGAGTCACAGAATTTATGGCTGATGGCCGAAATAAACCCGATTTTTCCGGCAAAGCCATCTATGCTGAAATACTCCGCAGGGCCGTTGCCCAGCGTTCCGGCATACGGGGTCAGAGGACCAAACCGCTCCGTCAGGAGCTCCATGGTGTCTTCCCTTGTACAACCGTCATATTCTTTCCCTGTGCCAATTGGCATCAGTTCAATAAAGCGGACGGCAATGGGATAGTCCCTTGCCAGCTCCGCAACGTCCCATAGTTTTTGTTCCTTCGCCATAGGAACCACATTAATTTTCATTGGAATCTTTCCGAATTCCGCCGCCTGCCGGATATTCTCCAGCACCTCCGGGAATTTGTCCCGGCGCGTCATGCGGAAGAAGAGGTCCCGGTCCAGGGTGTCCAGGCTGATGTTCATGGCGTCCAGCCCGGCTTCATAGAGCGGCAGCAGATGCCGGTCCAGCTGGACCGCATTGGTGGTCATGGTGACCTGCTCAATGCCCGGCACCTGTTTGATTTCCCGCACCAGATAGTCAATATTTTTGGCGCACAGCGGTTCCCCGCCGGTCAGTTTTATTTTTCGGAATCCGAGCCCCGCAAAGACCTTCACCAGCCGGACCATGTCCTCGTAATGAAGGATGGCGTCGTGGGGCAGTTTCGGAACGCCCTCCTCCGGCATGCAGTACACGCATCGGAGGTCACAGCGGTCCGTCACTGAGATCCGCAAATAGTCTATGTTTCTTCCAAAGCCGTCAATCATGTCCCAAATCTGCTTTCGTGGTTGTTATTCTTCGTCAAATGCAAAGTTCCCGCTCTTCCCCCCGGTCTTCGTCACCAGGTGGATGTCCGAGAGGACCATCTGCTTGCTGACAGCCTTGCACATGTCGTAGACGGTGAGAAGGGCGGCGGTGCAGCCGTGCAGCGCCTCCATTTCCACCCCGGTCTTGCCGTCACACTGGACGGTGCAGAGCGCGGTAATGGTGTTGGTGTCCGCATCCACGGTAAAGTCCACGGAGGCCTTCGTAATGGGCAGCGGATGACAGAGCGGAATAATGGACGAGGTCTGCTTGACCGCCATAATGCCCGCCACGCGGGCAACGCCCAGGACGTCTCCCTTTTTCATGGTCTTGTTTTGGACCGCCTGCAAAATATCCTCCGTCACCAAAATGGAGCCGGTTGCCACCGCGGTGCGGTGCGTCTCGTTTTTCCCGGAAACATCCACCATAACGGCGTTCCCGTCCGCATCAAAATGCGTGAATTCCGGCGTCTTCTGTTCGGCCACTGCGGCACCTCTTCTCTTAGTAATTGATAATCAACGCAGATACGCCTCAATTATAACAGATAGTACCGGCTCTGAAAACCATTTTTAGTGAATCTTGGACAGGCAAAAAGAAGCTGGCCCAAAATGCATTGGGTCAGCTTCTGTCTGGTGGAGATGGCGGTAATCGAAACCGCGTCCGAGTACCTCTTGCGCACAACTTTCTACGGGTGTAGCTGATCTATGGGGATTCCCCCGGACGGCTGCCGGTCAGCAGGCGGCCGCCTTCGGTAGTTCCATGGTTCATGACGGGGCCCGGAACCCTGCCCCATGCACGTTCACTGCTAAATCGACACTCCGCTCTCCGGCCGCAGTTTACCGGAGGGGAATGGCAGGGTGCTTACGCAGCCTGCAGAGTATAACGATTGTTGTCGTTTACTTTAAAAAAATTGGAGAGTTTATAGCGGTTCCCCGCCGCTACCCGCTTATCATGGTTCGATGGCCCCGTCGAAATCCTTTCATCCCCTCGTCAGAAGACCGCTCGTCCGTTCCGTGACTTGCTTACACAAGCCACTCCACTCACTCGCGGCCCTTCTTCCTCTTTCCGCCTATTTATTACGGTCACGGAGTTCCCGGCGGGCTTCGCGGTCGGCGTCGCGCCGGGCAATGGATTCGCGTTTGTCGTAGAGCTTTTTGCCCTTGCAGAGCCCGACCTGAATTTTCAGGCGTCCCTTTTTGAAGTAGGCCGACAGCGGAATGAGCGCCATGCCCTGCTGCTGGACCTCTCCGAAGAGCTTGTTGATTTCCTTCTTATGCATGAGCAGCCGGCGCTTGCGCATGGGGTCCCGGTTGAAGATGTTGCCATGGTCATAGGGACTGATGTGCATGCCGTTGACGAAGAGTTCCCCGCCGTCAATGCTGCAGTAGGCATCCTTTAAGTTCAGCTTGCCCTGCCGCACCGACTTGACCTCGGTGCCAAACAGTTCAATGCCGGCTTCATAGCTTTCCAGAACGAAGTAGTCGTGGAAGGCTTTTTTGTTCCGGGCAACGGTCTCCAGGCCATTGTCCTTCGTCTTGTCCGCCACGACGTTCCCTCCTGTCCGGATCAGATTTCCCGGCGCCCTTCCATGGCCCGGGTCAGCGTGACTTCATCGGCGTACTCCAGGTCTGCGCCGACCGGCACGCCGTACGCCAGCCGCGTTACCTTCGGCCCCAGCGGCTTCAGCAGCCGGGACAGATACATGGCGGTGGCTTCGCCTTCTACCGTGGGGTTCGTGGCCATAATGACCTCGTTCACCCCGTCGAGCCGCGCCAGCAGTTCTTTAATGGTGAGCTGGTCGGGGCCGACCCCGTTCATGGGCGATATGGCTCCGTGCAAAACGTGGTACGTTCCGCTGTATTCATGGGTCCGCTCAATGGCCATGACGTCCCGCGGGTCCTCCACCACGCAGATGGTGGATTTGTCCCGCGCCGCATTTTTGCAGATGGGACAGAGCTCGTCGTCCGTCAGGTTGCAGCAGACGGAACAGCGATGGATTTTCTCCCGGGCATCCGTAATGGCCCTGGCAAACTTTTCCGCATCCTCTTTCGGCAGGTTCAGCACGTAAAACGCCATGCGCTGCGCGCTCTTCTGCCCGACGCCCGGTATGCGCTCGAACTGTTCAATGAGGTTCGACAGCGCGGCTACATCATAACTCATTAAAACAGACCGCCGAGTCCCGGAACGTTCATGCCGTTCGTGGCGGAATCCATGGCTTTTTCCATGGCTTCCGTGGCCTTGCGCTCCGCTTCGTTCAGGGAAGCCATGAGAAGATCCTCGAGCATTTCGACGTCTTCCGGATCCACGACTTCCGGTTTAATTTTGATGGATTTGATTTCATGGGATCCGGAGACCGCCACTTCCACGGCGCCGCCGCCGGCAGAAGCCGTGAATTCCGACTCCTGGACCTCCTGCTGCTTGCGCTCCATTTCTTCCTGCATTTTCTGGATCTGTTTCATCATACCGGCCTGGTTGACGCCTGCGCCGGTCTTCGGAACATTTGCTTTCATAGTTCTTACTCCTCTGTTATATCAATTCCAAGGTCCCGGATCCGGTCGACAAACAGGTCGAGCGGATCGGCGTTCCCGGAAACGGGTTCGTCATCTTCCGTATACTCCACAATGAGCGCGTCCACCTCATCCGGCTCTTCTTCCGGAATGTCGTCCGCATACGGTTCCCCGGCAGCCGGCGGCGCAATGGGCACGAGCGGTCCGTCGTCTTCTTCGGGCTCTGCAGCGGGCGCGGGCGCGGCTTCCGCCGGCGCCTCCGCCGGGACCTCGTCGTCCCGGAAGTAGTCCGCCGACATGAGGTCTTCGTCGTGGACAATGGTCGGGGTCAGGTAGTCCCCAAGCACGGTATAAGTGGCGTTCATTATGGCTTCCTTATGCCGTTCGTTGGTAACGAACCGGCGCAGGAGCATGTTGTCGGTCTTGAGCAGCAGCGCGTCGCCGTGCCGGGCTGCTTTGGCCGCATTCATGGTGCCGATGAGCAGGTGGTCATGGGCCGTGGCCTCCCGGATGACCGCATTCCAGATGTTGGTCGGAATGGGTCCGTCCGGCAGCGGATTCTCCAGCGACACATACTGCTTGCCGGGGCTGTCCGCCGCTTCTTCGGCGGGCGCCTCGGGTGCAGCGGCTTCCGGTTCCGCAGCCGCTTCGGGTTCGGCAGGGGTCTCCGCTGGGGCCGGTTCCTCAGGGACCGGCGGCGTTTCGGACACGTCCGGTTCGGCCGCCGGAGCGGCTTCGTCACCGGGCAGCGGCACGTCATAGTCCGTGGCGCTGCGCACCTCTTCCGGCGTGGCGTTCTCATCCACCCGGAGGTTCACGACCGTAATGGGGCCATTGCGTTCCATGGGGACGGGCTCCGGTGCCGGCTCGGGTGCGGGAACAGGGGCCGGGGCTGCGACGGGTTCGGGTGCCGGCGCGGGTGCCGGCGACGGGGCCGAAACCGGTGCAGCTGCCGGTGCCTGCGGGGCGGCCGGCGTATACGCCGGCGTAAAGTCCGGCGTGGCAAGACCGCAGAGCTTGATGACCGCCATTTCCATTTCAATGCGGCGGTTCA
>ONLO01000049.1 GCA_900318715.1 uncultured Eubacteriales bacterium
CTGACGACGCGGTTGCCGTCGTCTTTGAGGGAGATTACATCGCCAAATAGTTTGCCTTCCCCGAACGAGAACCGTGTTCCCTCCTTCGCCCGCTTGCCGGGTTTGGTCAGGCACTCCCAGGTGTCCAGCTCCGTCTGCTTCAGCAGCAGGAATTCGACCACGGCGCCGGTGCCCTCCTTGACCCCGTAGATCCGGGCCGGGAGCACCCGCGTGTCGTTCAGGATGAGGCAGTCCCCCGGGCGGAGGTAATCCAGGATGTCCGGGAAGTGCCGGTGCTCCAGAGAACCGTCGGCCAGTGACACATGCAACAGCCGTGAGGCGTCCCGCTGCTCCAACGGGTGCTGGGCAATGAGCTCCTCCGGTAAATCATAGTAAAAATCGGACTTTTTCATGGGTGAATGGTTCCTTTTTCGTTGACTTTACGTACTTTAAGTATTATATTATATGAAACTACAAAAGAAAATGTAGAGGTGCGGCTGTTCAGGAGTACTCCTGCCGAGGTCAACGGGGACCGGAGACGCAGGCTGGAAAGGGTCAGCTGCCGAAGGGCAACGGTGCCGTTCGCCGGGGCTCTGGGCATCCGGGAAACACCCGTATGACTGTCACCGAAGACACGGTGGAGTGCTACTTTTCAATATGATTTTGTCGGGGCAAAACCCGTCTTATTATATTGCATGAGTGGCCGGTTTACAACCGGTTTTCTTTTTGTCTACACACATTCAGGAGGTACCAATTATGAAACAGTACAATGTCGGAATCATCGGCGCCACGGGCATGGTCGGACAGCGGTTCACCACCCTGCTGGACGGACATCCGTGGTTCAACATTAAAGTCCTTGCCGCCAGCGGCCGTTCCGCCGGCAAGACCTATGAAGAGGCTGTCGGCACCCGCTGGAAAATCAGCAACAAGCCCATGCCGGATACCGTCAAAGACATGGTCATTATGGATGCTGTGGAAGACATGGAGAAGATCGGCAGCATGGTGGACTTCGTCTTCTGCGCCGTCAACCTTCCGAAAGCGGAGGTCCGGGAGCTGGAAGACCTGTACGCCAACGCCAACATTCCGGTCGTATCCAACAACAGCGCACACCGCCACACCCCGGACGTCCCCATGGTCGTGCCGGAGCTGAATCCGGACCATCTGGACATTATTGCCGCTCAGCGCAAACGCCGCGGCACGGACCGCGGTTTCGTGGCCGTCAAGTCCAACTGCTCGCTTCAGAGCTACGTTCCCGCCCTGTTCCCGCTGCATGAGGAGTACGGCGTCAAGGACGTCCTCGTCTGCACGTACCAGGCCATTTCCGGTGCCGGCAAGACCTTCGAGCAGTTCCCGGAAATTCTGGACAACGTCATTCCGTTCATCGGCGGCGAAGAAGAAAAATCCGAAGTGGAGCCGCTGAAGCTTTGGGGCACCATTCAGGGTGACGTCATTGTCCCCGCCACCGAGCCGAACTTCACGGCCCAGTGCTTCCGCGTCCCCGTCTCCGACGGACATACCGCGGCCGTCTTTGTCCGCTTCAACAAGAAGCCGACGAAGGAAGCCATGATTGAGGCCTGGGAGAACTTCGAGTCTCCGGTCGGGGACCTC
Organism: uncultured Eubacteriales bacterium; assembly: GCA_900318715.1. GTDB lineage: Bacteria > Bacillota > Clostridia > Oscillospirales > Acutalibacteraceae > RUG420. Next base: position 1,588 of record ONLO01000049.1, read on the forward strand.
GGTCTGCCGAGCGCGCCGGAGCACTTCCTGCACTACTTCACCGAAGACGACCGGCCGCAGCCGAAACTCGACCGGGACCTGGAAGGCGGCATGGCCGTCTCCCTCGGCCGTCTGCGCGAAGACACCCAGTATGACTACAAGTTTGCCTGCGTGTCCCACAACACGCTGCGCGGCGCTGCCGGCGGAGCCGTGGAGCTCGCCGAGCTGCTGGCTGCCAAAGGCTACTTTGACTAATCCCCGGACCGTTTGAGGAGGACCCTGTTATGAAACTCGAAAAGCCCATTTTTACCGGAGCAGCGGTTGCCATTGTCACTCCGTTTGACAAGTACGGCAACGTCAACTATCCGAAGCTGGCGGAACTCATTGACTACCAGATTGAAAACGGCACCGACGCCATTGTCATCTGCGGCACCACCGGCGAGGGCTCTGCCCTGGACTTCGTGGAGCATGTCCGCGCCGTCGAGTTCGGCGTGAAGCACATTGCCGGCCGCGTTCCCGTCATTGCGGGCGCCGGCTCCAATGACACGGCTTTTGCCGTCAAAATTTCCAACGCCCTGGAGGCCGCCGGTGTCGACGCGCTCCTGAGCGTTACCCCCTACTACAACAAGACGTCCCAGTCGGGCCTGATCCGCCATTACACCTACATTGCGGACCGCGTGTCCCACCCGCTGATCGTCTACAACGTCCCGAGCCGCACCGGCGTCAACATTAAGCCGGAGACCTATGCGGAGCTGGCCAAGGTCAACCGCATCTGCGCGGTCAAGGAAGCCAACGGCGACATTGCCTCCGTGGCCAAGACCATCAGCCTTGTCGGGGACCAGCTGGACATCTACAGCGGCAACGACGACCAAATTACCGCCATTATGGCTCTCGGCGGCAAGGGCGTCATTTCCGTCCTGTCCAACGTCTGCCCGCGGGAAACCCACGAAATTGCCCAGAAGGCGCTTGACGGCGACATC
>ONLO01000090.1 GCA_900318715.1 uncultured Eubacteriales bacterium
CGTGACCGGCCCCTCGACTTCCTTTGCCCGCACGCAGCCGGCAAGAGAAAGAATTAGGGCAAAGACGAGAACCAGCGCGGTAATGCGGGACGGGGCTCGGGTACTCACTGTACGGTTCCTCCATCTTCAACAAAGTAGAGCGCACCGGTCTCCGGGTCCCGGTAGACCTTGCCCGCTTCCACCAGGCCATCCTGCTGAACGTTGTTTGTCTCGTTCTCCACACTGGATACCTGATACATGTTGTCGGGGCGGTCGAGTCCTATGTCGACGTTCCAGACGGTGACCAGGGCAAGCAGCAGTCCGCAGGCGAACACCAGCATGACGTCCACAATGTTGGCAATGGACTCCATGGGGTTTCCTTCGCTCTCCAGAAACGGAGAGGACGTGGAGCGGGAGAGTTTACTCGTCCTCATTGCCGTCACCTCCTGTAATATCAAGCACCGCTTCCATAACGGCTTCCAGAGAAGAAGAGTAGCCGGCGTACCAGGATTTGCGGACGGACGAAATCAGGAGCGATACCGCCGCGGAAATCAGGCCGGCAACCGTCGTGTCGAAGGCAATGAGAAGGGAGTCGGACAAGGTTTTCGTGTCGCCCTGTCCGAGCGCAATGAGACCGGGGGCCAGCGGAATCAGCGTGCCCATGAGTCCGAACATGGGTGCAACTTTAGCAATGAGGTCGCTGACACGGACCCGTCCGAGGTAATGCTTCTCTTCATCCAAAAGCAGCTTCTTGGCCAGGGCAATGCGGGTATCCTCCGGCAAAGACCCACGGCTGACGACTTCCAGCACGGCGTCTTTTTGTCTCTGCAGGAGACCCGAGGACCGGATGACTTCCCCCAGTTCCTCCGTGTTCTTTCCCTGCATTTCATCAATCAGCTGCGGAATGGAGCCCTTTAGCTGCTTGCGCTCCGTGAAGTACTCGGCCACCAGCGTGCCAAGCAGAACAACGGTCAGCGCAATGAGAAGCAAAAGAATGATAATGGTCGGTATTTTCAGTCCCGAGGCCACAGCCCGGAGCATTTGTGTTACGGTACTTGTCATATTATCTCTCCTTCTTGAACCACGTATACATCAGGATGGTGCCGGCGGCAAACGAGACCAGGAACAGCAAAAGTGCATTCCGGACACCGTTGGTCGTGACCTCCGGTTTCTGCAGAGGGGTTGCATTGTCCGGTGACTCCTGCTTCCATTGGATCAGGCTGTCGTATCCGTCCACATAAATCCGTCCCAGTTGCCCGGACGGGCGGACGGTCGTCCCGCCGGAAAAGGGTGCTCCCGTCACCGGCGCGGTCGGCGTGTAGCTGGATGGCCGGTATTGGTTCCCGTTCCATCTGGTGGTCGACCTGGAACCGGTCCACGGACGGTAATCGTAGGCGGGAGGCCGTACCGTTTGCTGTGATGAAGACGGCGGTGCAGACGGCGACGCAGGGGTCTCCGTTGGAATCTCCTGACCGCCAGCCTTCGTCGGGTCGGTCGGGGACGCAGGGGGCGCAGGGGGCGGCTCCGGGTCCGTGGAGGGCTCCTCGGGCGGTGCCCCGTTGAGAACAATGTAGATTTCATCCACCCCGCGGGCGGATTCAAAGGAACTCTTCGTGGTAAGGTCCGGCTGCCCAATACAGAGCCGGAACGTGTCATCGGTCGACATGGGATCCAACAGTCTGTCGCCCGGATCCGTCGTCGAGTATTGAACGACCGCCAGGAGTGTCGGGACCGGAACAGCGCCTTCACTGGCCCACGCTTCATCCTCCACAATGAACTCGCCGCGTTCCTTGCCGGTCTGGGAGTTCTCTTTCAGGTTCGGGTAGTAGTAATGCGGACTGTCGAGCAGTTCCCAGCGGCCTTTGGACAGAAACCGCTCACCGGCGTCGTTGTCCGTTGTATGGAAGTCAATCTGGCGGACCGAGTTCAGGTCCACGAGGACGACTTCACTGAGGAATTCGGCCAGCCTGACCCCGCGGGCGTGGATCCGAAGGACGTTGTTGAAGGTGTTGATGTTGCCGTAGTACCCCTCGTAGCCATATTCGCCATACGACAGGGCGTCCAGCTGTTCCCTGGAGTACTCGCCGAGCAGCACCGCGCTGTCCGGGTCTCCCCAGTACTGTGCATACACTTTCAGGGAATTGGAAGTGGGCACTTCGGCTTTTGCCGGCAAAAACCAAAGAGGTGCGGCCATCAGAAAAACAAATACCGCAACCAGGCAGACGAACCGTCTGCAAACAGCATAGGCTTTGCTCATGTCCACACCTCCTTTGTGAAGTCCAATATGGTTTATAGTACCATGTTTTTAGAACAATTAATAGTTATCATACACAGAAAAAAGAGCTCTGTTACAGAGCTCTTCTCTTTCTTATATTTGTGTTACAGGAACAGTAACTGGTACAGCCAGAGCATGGCGGGCATGGTCAGAATGCAGAGCGCCGTGCTCAGGATGTTGTAAATGCTGGCTTCTTCCGGCCGCTGCTGGAACACGACAGCCAGCTGTGCCACATTGGCGGCAGCCGGTGCGCTCTGCGCCAGAAACGGCACCATGAGGACCGGGACCAGTTCCGGATGCCGGGCAGGAACGCCCGAGAGGAACAGCACCAAAAGGGCAATGAGCGGGAAGAGGACCAGCCGGCCGGCCGCAATGGCGTAGGCCTTGCCGTTCGCAAACACGGATTTCAGGGAGGTGCCGGCCAGCACCATGCCGATGACCATCATGGATGTGGGCAGCACAACGCGTCCCAGTCCGGAGACGGTGGTGTCCAGCACAGGCGGCAGGTGCCATTGGAAGGCCAGGAACAGCAGCCCCAGAACCACGGCAAAGATATTCGGATTCCGGAGAAGCTTCTTCCAGTCCACGTGCGGCTGTTCCTGCATAATGGAAATGCCGTGCGTCCAGAAGAACAGGTTGAACGGAATCTGCATGGCGCTGGCGTAGAACATCATTTCTTCGCCCAGCGTCATACCGACGAGGGGAATGACAAGGTTGCCGACGTTGCCGTAAACCAGAGAAGCTGTATCGACCGGGTCCAGATGAAGGGGCTTCTTCAGAAGCCGGGTCAGGAGGATCCACACCGCGTATACGACAAACGCAAACCCCACCACGGAGAGGAATCCGTGCAAGCGCGCTTTGGTCAGATCAATCTGCAGCGCGCCGAAGATCATGCACGGGCAGAAGACATAGACGGTCAGTACGGACAGCACGCGGCTGTCTTCTGGACGTACCAGCCGGGTCCGCACAACGACGTACCCGAGGATAATCCAGAGTAACATGGAGGCAATGTCTTTCATCAGTGCCAGAGACAGTTCCACCAAACCCCTCCTTCCCGGTTATGATAAATGGTTCGGTCCATTATAAAACTTCCGGACGCAAATTACAAAACCGATCCGGGCACCGCGCCGGAAATCATCAAATACTGAGGCAGTGCACGTTTTTTAGCCCTGTTACATTCCGGGATAGACTGTAACACTTTTGTTGACCATGCATAATGGCCGGACTATAATTGGTGTTGAGTTTTACGGGTCTGTCAACCATGTAAAACGTCTATTTAGGAAAGGGGTATTATGATGTTTGATAAGCTTCTTGCGTTCATTCACGCGCTGCTTGACAAGAGCATCCCCGCGAATGACGGCGTCTACTGGGGCAACCTCGAAATGATGAAGCCCTATGCAGGCTGGTACGACTACATTAAGAACATGTTCACCAACATGGGCTGGGGAACCATTTTCCTCATTGTGGCCAGTGCCCTGTTCTGGACCGGCGTGTACATTGTCATTATCCGGCGGCTGCATCTGGACCACGCACCGTCCATGCCCTGGGTCTGCCTCTGCATGAACTTCTCGTGGGAATTCCAGTTTGCATTTCTGGTTCCGTATCCGGAGCCAATTACCCGCTGGGGCATTTACCTCTGGGTGGTATTTGACTTCGTCATGTACATTCTGGATCTGCGGTACGGCAAGCTCTTCTTCAAGAAACGCTTTAAGGAAGAAGCCAACACCTTCACGTACTACTTCGTGAAAGTCGGCCTGTTTGCCGTCATCTTCATCACCATCCTGATGATGAACCCGCAGTGGCCGAAACTTCCGGATTCACCCATGTTTGCCGCATACCTTATGAACGCCATCATGTCCCTGCTGTTCTGTGTCCACATGTTCTCCAAGGAGACCGTGGAAGGCCTCAGCATCTGGGTTGCATGGTTCAAGTTCCTCGGCACGCTGGCACCGACCTGCATCGGCATTTACTGGATGCCCGGCCAGTACTTCGTGTACTGTCTTGCCGCCATCTGCGCCATCGGCGACATCTGCTACATCTACCTTCTGACCAAGCGCTTCCACAAGTTTGGCTTGAACCCGTACACCCGCAAACCCCTCAAGGGCAAAGAGGATGTGTACGAGCAGACTATGGCAGCTCTTGCCGAATACAAAGAGCGCAGCGCTGCGTTCAAGTTCAGCACCGCGAAATAAACCCGTTTCTGCAAAACAAAACTGCTCCGGCTTTCCGGAGCAGTTTTTTTGCGGCCCGCTGATTCCCACAGCGGGCCGGTCATTTTTCGTCTTGTTATACTTATACTACCCAGTTCTCCAACTTCAAATCCGGGATTCTTTCAAATTCTTTGGCGTTATTGGTTACCAGAATGAGGTCTTCTGACACGGCATGGGCAGCAATCAGGAGATCATTTGCACCAATCGGACAGCCTCGGGTTTTTAAATCTGCGCGGATTCTTCCATATTCCATTGCGGCTTTTTGACCAAATGGAAGGGTTTGTATGGACGAGAGAAAGCTTAATATGGCAAGCTGATTTTGCTCCGGCCGGGAACTGCAGAAAACGCCATATTCTAATTCGGCCAGAGTAATAGAGGATATGCAAAGGTCTTCCGGCGCGAATTGCCGGAACTTGGTCAAAACGATTTCAGGCCGGGCGTTTCGGGCATAGATAATAATATTGGTATCCAACATGTAGGTCATGAGAGGACGTCCCTTTCCTGGAGAGGCAGGTCTTCCGGAACTTCCTTCAAAAAATCTTCAGTAAACAGATTATATCCTTCCAGCATGTTGCGCCAGGGGTCGCTTTTTGGCATCAAAATAACAAGGTTTCCAACCTTTTGAATCAAAACCTCATCACCGTCAAACCGACAGTCTTTTGGCAGGCGAACCGCCTGGCTGCCGCCGTTGGCAAATAGTTTTGCTGTTTCCATAAAACCGCCTCCTTTCATCTAGAGTATATATTAAAGTATATACACCCGTCAAGCGATGGGTGCTGACCACATCATTCATCTTACGAGGAAGGTAAAATCCTGTCAAAACCTCTTAGATTAGCGGCACCCATTGCAGAATGAATGGTATTCCAGTACACTCAAGGTGACAGATCCGGGCAACGCAAAAACAGGAGGTGCTCCTATGTGTGATACCATGGGGTTCTTCAGTAATGGAACCGCCATCTTTGCCAAGAACAGTGACCGCAGCCCGAACGAGCCGCAGGTGCTGGAATACATTCCGGCCGCGGATCATTCCGAGGCAGAGCTGCGCGTGACGTACACGACCATTCCGCAGGTAGCCCACACGAAAGCGGTGCTCATTTCCCGGCCATGCTGGCTGTGGGGTGCCGAGATGGGCGTGAACGAAGACGGCGTCTGCATTGGCAACGAGGCCGTCTTCTCCAAGGGTGCCTACCACAAGGAGAACGACACCCTCATTGGCATGGACCTCCTGCGCCTCGGACTGGAACGCGGCGGCTCGGCCCGCGAAGCCATGCAGGTCATCATTGACCTGCTGGAAGAGTACGGCCAGGGCGGCAACTGTGCATATGACCACAAGTTCTATTACGACAACTCGTTCCTCATCATGGACCGCCTCCACATCTTTATTCTGGAGACCGCCGGAACGGAATGGTTCTGGCAGGAAGTGGAGCGGGGGAGTATCTCGAACCGGTTGGAAATGATGAAACCGTACCGTGACGTTCTGTACACGACCTTCTCCGGTTCAAAGGCGCGGCTCGGCCAGACGTCGGGCTGCCTTGCCGGGGCAGCTACGGTGCAGGATATGATGAAGGCACTGCGCACCCATGCTCCCGGCGTGACCAATCCGTTTGCCCGGCCCACGGTCGGTTCCGTGTGCATGCACTATGGCGGCCTCGTCGGCGACCATTCCACGGCCAGCATGATTGTGGAGCTGTCCGACGACATTACGGTCTGGGTGACGGGAACTTCCACCCCGTGCGTGTCGGTGTTCAAGCCGTGGAAGTTCGGCACGGCACCCGTGCTGCCGGTCTATGCCGGAACGTATAGCCCCTCCGCCGACAACACCGAGTACTGGTGCACCGCCGAAGTGTGGCGCCGCGCCCTCATTGGCAAAGCAGTCCCGGCGGAGTTCTTCGCCGCAAGGGACGCGCTGGAGCAGGAGCTCCTGCAGAAGGCCGCGCACACCAGTGCCGACGGCTTTGCCGCCCTGACGGCCGAGGCCGTAAAAGCCGAGGAGGACTTGTATGCGAAGTTCCCGCCGGCATCCTTTGAAAAAGCTGAATCGCCCATGGCATACCGGCGCCGCTGGCAGAAGAAAACCAAAGTTCTCCTGAACACCCCGCCGCGTCTGTTTTAAAGCAGGAGGAATGTTACAGTTTACCTATTTCGTCTGTTGATGCAGGGGCGTTCCTGGGCTACAATGGTAGGCAGGAAATGAGAGCCGGACACGAAAGGGGAAACGGAACGCATGCATGAAATCAGTGTGCTGTCAAAAGCGGTCGACTTAGCGGAACAGACGGCGGTCGACAACAATATTGATCATATCAGCTACATTACACTGGAGGTCGGTGAACTGACCGGTTACCTTCCGGTGTTCTTCGAGAAGTACTTTCCGGTGGTCATTGAGAACCGCCCCATTTTCGACGGCTGCGAACTGCGCATGATCCGCCCCCGCGGCGAAGGCCTCTGCACGGACTGCCATGCCATGTACAACGTCATGGCGTGCGAAGGCCGCTGCCCGAAATGCGGCTCCCGCAACAAGAAGATCCTCGGCGGCCAGGACTTTAAGCTCCTGGACATCGGCTTTGCCGAAATGGAAGAGGACCCGGGCGCAGAGCAGGGCGCCGAACAGTAAGAAGGTGGCGTTACGAAGGAACTGAAAGACATGGTCCGCCAGTATGAGCGGAACCGGTATGCGTTCTCCGAATTCCTGGGTCTGGCCGAGCAGAGCGACCTGCGGGCCGAACTGCGGGACTTCCCCGGCGTGCCGTACGAATTCTTCGGCGGCGTGGAAGACGCGGAGCGTGTGGTACTTCGTCTTGGCGATTCAGCCGCCCTTGGTTACGACGAGCCCTGGCCCATAAGCTTGGTGGAAATCAAGCCCAAAAATGAAAAATTCGCCGACGCGCTGACGCACCGGGACTTCCTCGGTGCGGTCCTCAATCTGGGGCTGACCCGGGAGCGCATCGGCGATATTTATATTGCAGACCATACCGGATACGTGTTCTGTCTGGACACGAACGCCTCGTTCATAGTGGATCAGTTGGAGCGGGTGAAGCACACGTCGGTGACGTGCCGGCTCGCCGGCGAGCTGCCGCCCATTCCGACCCGGGAACCGGACGTCCTGGAGGTGCAGTGTGCCTCCCTGCGGCTGGACCTGATCCTCAGCAAGGTGTATCAGCTGTCCCGGTCGGAAGCCGAGCAGCTCTTTGCCGCGGACCGCGTGTTCGTCGACGGCCGCGTGTGCCGGCAGGGCTCCCGCGAGCTGACGCCCGGCGCGCTCGTCTCCGTCCGCGGCTACGGCCGGCTCCGCCTTCTCGCCGACGCCGGCTTCACCCGCAAAGGCAACCACAAACTTCAGGTAGCAATTACAAAGTGAAAACCATACCGGGAGGGTATTATGTTTCGTGACATGAGGCGCCAAAAGCAGGCACTGACCAAAGAAGAATGCATAAAAGTCCTGACGGAGCAGACGCGCGGCGTACTGTCCGTCCAGGGTGATGACGGCTACCCCTACGGCGTGCCCATCAACCACTACTACAACCCCGACGACGGACATCTTTACTTCCACGGCGGACTTACCGGCCACCGCGTTGACGCCGTCCGCGCCAACGACAAGGCATCTTTCTGCTGTTACGACGAAGGATTCCGCACCCCGGGCGATTGGGCTCTCAACGTAAAGTCTGTCATCCTCTTCGGCCGCCTGAAAATAGTGGAAGACCGGGAAAAGACGCTCGACATTTCCCGAAAACTCTGCTACAAGTTCACAGACGACGAAAGCTACATTGCTTATGAAATAGAGCATTCCGGCGCACGCACGCTCCTCATGGA
>ONLO01000004.1 GCA_900318715.1 uncultured Eubacteriales bacterium
AGGAAGTCCGTAACGCCGAAGATGTTCAGCGCTGCCTGGAAGAGCAGCAGACTGCCCGCCGCACAGCTGGCAATGGAGTAGAACGCACTGCGGGAACCCTTGGCGTTCCGGATGCTGTGAACGAAGATGACAATGTAGCACAGGCCGACAATGAGGCCGATGATCATGCCCCATTCTTCGCACACGACGCCGAAGACCAGGTCCTCGAGCGCGGCGAAGACACTGCGCAGTTTGCCCTTGCCAATGCCCATGCCGAGCATACCGCCGCTGACGGAGTAAACCATGGCGCGGGTCTGCTGCATGCCGGCGTCGTAGGGCGTTTCCCAGACGTGGCGGTAGGTGTCGAAGCGGCTCATGACGTAGTCCTTCTTGACGAGGACCAGGAGCACCGCACCCATGCCGACGGCCAGGATGACAAAGAGGATGGTGCGGACGTCACCCGAGCGCATGAACGCCAGGACGACGAACGTGAAGAAGAAAATGAGTGCCGTGCCGAGGTCCCGCATGAGGAAGAGCAAGCCGACGCACGCCACGGAGAATCCGACGTACTGCCAGATGTTCCGCGAATTCTGGATTTTCTCCAGCGTGGCGGCGCCCACGAAGATGAACATGATCTTGACAATTTCCGATGCCTGGAAGGAGAAGCCGCCAATTTCGACCCAGTTGTACGCGCCGTTGGTGTTGCGCGCGAAGATGAGGCCGAAGATGAGGAAGGCAATGGCGAATACGCCCATGGGCATGCGGAATTTCTCTGCGCGATCCACGTTGGCAATCATCCAGAGAAGCGCTATGAATACCACAAATCCGGCCATCATGGCAATGAACTGGACCAGGAGGGCCCGTTCACTGGCGGAGGCCGTAATGGCAAGATTGATGCCGGTCAGAAAGAACGCGATGTATTCCAGGGCAGGGCTGGATCGCCTCAGAATAAGCGTGGACGCAATGGAATACACCCACTCAAGGAGGAGGAAAATGCCGAAGACGATGGCAATGGTCATATTAATGCCTTCGTCGGTGAAGATGACCTGTGCAAACGAGATGAGCTGGAATGCCGTAATGAGAAGCATGGCGGGGATCCAACGGGCTCCGTGCATCTGTATTCCTCCTTTCCTTTATGGTTTTACCGGACTCAGACCGGTTCGTTGAATTTAATGGTGTAGCCGCAGATTTCCATAATGTCACTGTCGTGCAGCGGCGTGGGTTCGTGGATGACAACGCCGTTGAGAATGGTGCCGGCGGTGGAGTCGAGGTCTTCGAGCATCCAGCGGCCGTGCGCATTCTTGCTGACCAGTGCGTGGTAACGGGAGACGGACGGAATGTCTATGCGGATGTGCGCATCTTTGCTGCGGCCGATGAGCAGTTCGTCCATGTCGTCAATGTACATAATTTCGCCGGTAATGCAGTTTTCCAGGTTGCAGCCGGAGCGGACCATCTGCGGAATGATGGCGTCACCGGGGGCACGGCGGTCGTCCCGGGCAAAGGTGCCCGGTGTGGGAGCGGGCTTGCTGTAGGCGCCGACGCCGGCCTGTTTGGCAAGGCTCTCCGGCAGGACTTCATAGAACTTGAAGCGGGCATTGCCGAAGATAATGGTGTCGCCGTTTTCCAGGAACTTCTTGTCCGTGACCCGGACCCGGTTAATAAAGGTGCCGGTCTTGGAGTTAGTGTCGAACAGGACCCATTTTCCGCGGCGCCGCGCAATGACGGCATGGAAGCGGGACACGGTGTTGTACCCGAGAACAATGTCACAGAGTTTGCTTCGCCCAATGGAGGTCTCAAAGTTCGTCAGCGGCATGGGGTCGCCGTTTGCCACGTTCACCACGTAGCCGATGGTGCCGGTTTTCCGGTTGCCGCGCACGAGGACCGCGCCGCAGCTGATCAGGATAATGGCGCCGATGACCGGCAGCAGCCAACGCCCTATGGATGTAATGAGCGTAATGGACAGGGACATGTTCTCACCTCCCGCTAACTTAATAGAGAATCAACTAGAATTCTATAAAAATCATATTATTCTGTCAAGGAAACAGCCGGGCTGCAATGTTCCCTGGATTCGGGAAGTTCTTCAGGATTTCCCGGAATAATCTTGCATTTTATATGTCATTTTGCTAAAATGGCAGTCAGGAGAATGGGTTTTTCCAAAGATGTCGGAAAGATCCGTTCCGTTTTGGTTAGCTTTTCTCATCAAGAAAATTATAGTTTTTTCGAAAACTAAGAGGGGATAGTTTTTTATGATTAGTACACTCGTTATCTTTGCTTTAATTATGGGTGCCGTTCTCATCATGGTTATGGGCCTTGTCTTTGCGTTCTCCGGCATTCTTCTCATGAACACCGGCCGCGCGGAGTCCTATGACCGTGCTGCCAGAAAGATGGCCCGTGCAACCAACGCTTCCAAAGCAGAGAAAAAGGCCGCAAAAGCTGCCAAAAAAGCAGAGAAAGCCGCTGAGAAAGAGGCATAATCTGCTGCAGGTATGACTGCCTGCCATTCTCACTGACAAACAAGGGGCACGTATAAAGGAACCGCCGTTCCTGTATACGTGCCTGTTCTTTTTTGGAGGCCTGTTATGAAAAGCGAATTCTTCGCCATGATTTCCCGCATGAAGTACATTGACCGCTGGGCGCTCATGCGCAACACGGAGCGGGAGTCCTTAAGTCAGCACTCGTACGAGGTGGCTGTCCTTGCCCATGCGCTGGCGGTCCTCAGCAACCGCCGCCTCGGCACGGACCTGGACCCGGACCGCGCCGCCGTCCTGGGCCTGTACCACGACGCGGCCGAAATTCTGACCGGGGACATGCCGACCCCCGTCAAGTACTACAGCCCGGAAATCCGCGGCGCGTACAAGGACGTGGAAGCTGCGGCACAAAAGCGCCTGGTGAATATGCTGCCGGACGACTTAAAACCGGACTTTGACGGCATCCTCACCATGGAAGACGAAGACCAGGAGCTCCGCAAACTGGTGAAGGCCGCCGATAAACTGAGCGCCCTCATCAAGTGCACGGAAGAGGAGAAGGCCGGCAACCGGGAGTTTGAAAAGGCCAAGGAGTCAACGGAAGCGGCCCTCCATGCTCTGCAGTGCGACGCCGCCGAACTGTTTCTGACCGAGTTCATGCCCAGTTACTCCCTGACGCTGGACCAGCTCAAATAACGGGAAATTCGGAACCTCTGCCCCGGCCCGCCAATTTGCGGCGCCGGGGCTTTTAGTTATTTTTAATTTCGCCTGTTTATGATAGGATGAAGGCAACGCGAAACCAATTTGCAGGAGGCAAACCGGATGAGACTACTTTTGGCGGAAGACGAAAAAATGCTTTCGGATGCGCTGGTCACCATGCTGCAGCACAACAACTACTCGGTGGATGCGGTCTATGACGGCCAGGAGGCGCTGGACTATCTGGAGAGCGTCGACTATGACGGCGCCATTCTGGACATCATGATGCCGAAGATGGACGGCATTACCGTTCTCAAGAAAATCCGGGCCGAGGGCAAGACCCTTCCGGTCCTCATGCTGACGGCAAAGAGTGAAATTGACGACCGCGTGGTCGGCCTGGACGCCGGCGCGGACGACTACCTCACCAAGCCGTTTGCCATTAAAGAACTGCTGGCCCGTATCCGGGCCATGACCCGACGGCAGCCGGAGCTCAGCGGCTCCACACTGACGTTCGGCAACTTAAGCCTCAACCGCGCGGACTATACACTGAGCGGGCCTGAAGACTCCACAAAGCTGGCCAACAAGGAGTTCCAGATGATGGAAATGCTCATGTCCAATCCGGGCCAGGTCATTTCCACGGAGCGCTTTCTGGAGAAGATCTGGGGCTACGACAGCGACGCCGAAATCAACGTCGTCTGGGTCTATATTTCCAACCTGCGCAAAAAGCTCGTGTCCCTCGGCACGAACGTCTCCATTAAAGCGGCCCGCGGGGTCGGGTATTCCCTGGAGGAAAAATCATGATCCGCAAACTGCGAAGACGGTTCATTGCCACAGCCATGCTGGCCGTCATGCTGGTGCTGCTCTGCCTCATCAGCATTATTAATGTTGTCGACTACCGGACCATTACGAACCGTGCGGACGTCCTGCTGGACCTGCTGGTGGAGAACAACGGGACCTTTCCGGACTTTCCCGGCAAGCCGCTCGGCAACGGTGCTGCTCTGAAAGAGAAAGAGGACACCATTCCCTGGAACGGGCCGGACCAGATGAGCGCCGAGACCCCGTACGAGTCCCGCTACTTCACCGTCCGCCTGTCCAAAGACGGCAGCCAGGAAAGCGTCAACACCGGGAAAATTGCCTCCATTGACAGCGAGGAAGCCGTTACCATTGCCCGCCAGGTCAAACGCATTGGAAAGACCCACGGGTATTACGGCTGGTACCGTTACCGGATTGTGGAAGAGGCAGACGGCAGCCAGCTGCTCCTGTTCCTGGACCGGGGCAAGGAGATGGCCTCTGCCCAGAACCTGATGGTCGTTTCCATGATGACCTATATTATTTCCAATCTGGTCATCTTTGCACTCATCCTCCTCTTCTCCCGGAAAGTGTTCCAGCCGGTGGAGGAGAGTTACGCCAAACAGAAACAGTTCATTACCAACGCCGGGCATGAACTGAAGACGCCGCTGGCCATTATTGACTCCTGCACAGAAGTCCTGGAAATGGAAAACGGCGACAACAAGTGGACCGACGGCATTCACGAACAGGTCGGCCGCCTGACCACCATGACAAAGGACCTGGTGGACCTTGCCCGGATGGACGAGACCGACATGGAGCTGGACAAACGCAGCTTTGACCTGTCCAAAGCCATTGCCGAAGAGCTGCAGCCGTTTACGCTGCTGGCGGAGGAGCAGGGGCTGACCCTGAACCTTCAGATTGATCCGGACATCAACAGCTTCTACGGGAGCGAACGGACCATTAAACAGCTGGCCTCCATTCTGGCGGACAACGCGGTCAAATATGCGGTGCCGGGAAGCACCATTGACCTCCGGCTCCGGAGGACACGGGCCCGCCGCATTCACCTGACCAGCTGCAACGAAGCCGAAAACGTGACGAAGGGCCAGCACAGCGAACTCTTCGACCGCTTCTACCGGGCGGACAAGTCCCACAGCAGCCGGAAGAACGGCTACGGCATAGGGCTCTCCATGGCCAAGACCATTGCAGAGTCCCATGGCGGACGGATTTCAGCGGTCAGCGAAGATGGCAAACACCTGAAGATTACCGCATCGCTTCCGGAACGGAATCCGCCGAAGAACTGGGCTCTCGGTTCCCGCAGCAAAACCAACGGCACGGACAAACCGGCGGCGCAGGCCTGACCGGGCTATAAAACCGAATACAAAACCTAATGGAGGATCTGCCGCGGCGGGTCCTCCGCATTTTTAAGTCAACTTTAGGTAAAATCTTAAGTTGGCTTTAGGCGGCGGCCGTAAGATGGACGGCAGAACAACGGGAAAGAGAAAGGAATGCGACAATGAAACAGTTCTTAGCCATCTTATTGGTTTTCATTATGACGGCGGCCCTGGCGGCCTGCGGCAAAAACAGCGGGAGCACGGACACGGCGGCGGTGTCGTTGACGGCGGCAAATTCGGAGGCGGAAAGCGCCGAAGCCGACGACATGTTCACCAGCCGGGACTACGAAGTGGGCTGGTCCGACGAAGTGACTGTGACCCTGAAGGACGGAGCAAGCAAAGCCGGGGGCGATGGAGTTTCCATTGAGAATGACACCATTACCATTACAAGCGAAGGCACCTATCTTCTGACCGGGACGCTGCGCGACGGCCAAATCGTGGTGGACCTGGCCGATGACAACGCCAAAGTCCAGCTGGTCCTGGACAATGCGAATATTTCGAACAGCAGCGGCGCGGCCATCCTGATAAAGAGCGCCGACAAGGTCTTCCTGACGACGGCGGCCGGTACGGAGAATTCGGTGACCTCCACGGCGGACTTCTCCGGCGTCTCCGAAGACGAAGACGGCACCACTGTGGACGCGGCCATCTTCTCCAAAGAGGACCTGACGCTCAATGGCGAAGGCACCCTGACCGTAACCTGTGAGAGCGGCCACGGTATTGTGTCCAAGGACGACCTTAAGATGACGAGCGGCACCTATGCCATTGCCGCCGGACGCAAAGGCATTTCCGGCAAGGACAGCGTCCGGATTGCCGGCGGCAGCGTAACCGTGGACTCCGGCAAAACGGCCATCCATTCCGGCAATACGGAAGACGAGGACAAGGGCTTTGTCTACATCAAGGGCGGCACGCTGACCCTGACGGCTGGCAACGACGGCATCCATGCCGAGCGCGCCTTGACCATTGCCGGCGGCACCATTACCGTGACCGAAAGCAACGAGGCCCTGGAAGGCGCCACCATTGAAATTACCGGCGGCAAGATGGACGTGACCGCGGCCGACGACGGCCTCAACGCGTCCGGCTTTGACGCCGGGGCCACGGATACGGCGGACGCCGGCAACGACGGGTTCATGAACCAGTTCATGGGCGGCAAAGACGACATGCAGCCGGACGACACCGCGTGGCTTCTCATCTCCGGCGGCGAACTCTATGTAAACGCCGGGGGCGACGCCCTCGACTCCAACGGCGACCTGACCATAACCGGCGGCACCGTGTACGCGGACGGCCCGACGAACGGCGGCAACGGCACCATGGACTATGCCGGAAACGGCAAGATTACCGGCGGCACGGTCATCCTTGCCGGCGCGGCCGGCATGGAGATGAACTTTGGCCAGGACTCCACGCAGTGCAGCATTCTTTATGACTTCAGCAGCCCGCAGGCGGCCGGCACCACGGTGACTCTGAAAGATTCGTCCGGAAAGGTCGTGGCGGAATACACCCCGCAGAAGTCGTACCAGTCCGTGGTCATCAGCACCCCGGATCTGAAGACCGGCAAAACCTATACGCTCTCCGCCGGCAGCGAGTCGGCCGAAATTGACCTGACCGATGTCCTGTACGGCACGACCGCCGGCATGGGCGGTATGCCCGGCATGGACGGACAGGGCGGCCCCATGGGCAGCGGGAAAGGCGTCCGGGCGGCCGGATGACGCACAAAACAGGAGATTTTGTGTAATCTGCCGGAATGCACAGGATACGTGGAAGAAGCTGAATCGCCCCACAAAATATTGTGCTTTACCGGTTAACGAGGGTTCAGGTTGTCCGGACAAGTAAAGACAAACCTTATACCGGAGACCAATAATTCGTCAATCTTCTGAAAACCGCCGATTTTATCATAATCGGCGGTTTGATTAATGAAACGGGCATTTTTGCACCCTTATAATATAAGAGAATTTATTTCAAAGCCGTTTTGGATTGACAGTTTTGAATTATTATGAAAGGGTTGTAGAAATGAAAAAAGCAGTCAAAAGTGCTCTGTCTCTGATGCTTGCTCTTGTTCTCATGGTCTCCGTTCTGGCCGTCGGCGCTTCCGCCGCACGTCCGGAGACGGTCAAACGTTATAAGAATTACATGAGTATTGGTGACAGCGTTGGCTCCGGCTTTGGCCAGCCGGAATACAACAAGTACGGCAAAATGCTTCCGGCCGAAATGCTCGGCCAGCGCGTCGAGGACAGTTACCCGGACAAAGTGGCAGACTTCACCGGCGCCAAACTGACGCAGCGCTGCCTGCCCGGCACCACCTGCGCCTCCTGGCGTTACTGGCTGGACGACACGTACAGCATGACGGAGTGGGAATGGGAAGAACTTGAGAACTTCTCGTTCGGTTTTTACACCAAGGACTGGATGCAGAACATGAAGGCCCCCATCCGCCAGGCCATCCGTGAAGCCGACCTCATTACGGTTGACATCGGCCTGAACGACACCTGGTATCCGGCCATTGCCCTGGTTTACTACATTGCCGAAGACGGCACCATCGGCCCGTTCGACCCGCGTGAAACGCTGGAAAAAGAACTTGCCAAATACGGCACCTGGATGACCGTTGCCCGCAACGCCATGTATCTGTTTGCCGGCATTGCCGAGAACCCGGTCAAGTGGGGCAAATACGTTACCATGCTGGCAGAAATGCTGCTCAATTACTGGACCAGTTATGCCAACAACTATGATGCCATCATCAAAAACATCTTCAAGCTGAACCCGGATGTTACCGTTGTTGCCCCCGGCATCTCCAATTCCTTCCGCTACATGAGCGTGTTCCCGGGCGGCCTGATCTACCAGCTTCCTCTCTATGACGGCGCGCCCATCCAGCTCACGGTTCCGTATGTCGGCATTGTCTACATTCCGAACGAGCTCACGCTTACCCCGTCGCTTGCCATGGTTACCGGCGGTCTTTATGACCTTGCCTATACGCCGGCAAGAAAGTACTACACGCAGGCATATCCGGGACAGTACTTCTATGTCGACTGCTCGAAGGCCGACCTCATCGGCAAGAACTGGACCATTCCCATGTATGAGAACTCTTCGCTGGATGACACCGGCTTCAACCCGCATCCGACGAAAGCCGGCCACCTGTACTTTGCCAAGCAGATCGTCAGCGTTCTTCCGTCCGACCCGAGCCGCCCGGCCAAACTGACCAAGGGCTCCGAGGGCTGGGGCGTCTACAATGACGACGGTTCGGTTGACACGACGTACACCGGACTCGGTAAAGCCAAGAGCACCTACTACGTCAAGAACGGTCTCATGCAGACCGACTACAGCGGCGTAGTCAAGATTGGCAGCCGTTACTACTACATTAAGAACGGCAAGTGGATCAACACCTACAACGGCACGGTCAAAGCCAAATCCGGCAAGACCTACCGCTTCACCAACGGTGTGGCCAAATAAGACTTTCCAAAACAATAAAGGCGTCCTGCTCATGCAGGACGCTTTTTCTTATGGCACGAGACCCAGGTCACCTTTCATGGCCTCCGGCAGGAGTTCGTAGATGACGTGGGCGGCCTCTTCCGGGGTAACGCCGGGGTATTCCCCTTTAATCCAGCTCTCATAGAGGAATGGAATGCCGTGGCAGAGGAAGCTGTACTGCAGGAGTTCCATCGGCGTCGGGTCCGGATTCCCGCGGGCCGCCAGCACCAGCTTGACCATGCCGAAGGAGGCTTCGTACATATAGCTGTGGAACGAATTGGGCCCGGTGGAGTCGAACACCTTGATCTTGTTGCGGAAGAAGTCGGCGCCGGTGGAGGTCATGATGAGGAAGAAGTCCTCGAAGGTCCGGATTTTCCCGGTAATGAGGTACGACTGCAGGAACTGCATGTAGTTGTAGTTCATGACCTCGTACTTGTCTTTGAAGTAGCGGTAAAACGTAGCACGGCCAATGCCGGCTTCGTCCAGGATCATCTGAACGGTAATTTTGTCAAAATCCTTTTTCTCAATGAGGTTGTTGAACGCTTCCACAATATCGTTTTTAATATGGTTCTGCATACCGGCACATCCTTTGGAACAATTTTAAGATAGTGTATCATAGACGAACAAAATTGTCATTTTGTTCGCAGCCAGTATTTCACCCGGCCGGTCAATTGGATTACTATTATTTGGGTTTATACTATTTGGGAAATGAAGAGGAGATGAAGCGAATGCTGGAACGAGAACCCAAAAATCTGGACCAGGGCGACCTTCGCTGTCTGGAAGAGTACTACCGTGAGACCAAGGATCAGCCCGTGCGGAAAAACCTGCTGCGGATGATTACCCACGTCAACTTCCTGAACCCGCTGCCCACCAAGGATTCCTGGGAGTATGTGTTCTGGAACCGGATGCTGACGGACGAAATGGTCAATTTCGTACTGAAAATGAAGCTCCGGCACCCGTACTACATTGAGGACCTGGCCAAGATCCAGAAAATGGACGTCGTCAGCTGCGCAAAGCTGGCTGCCGAAATGGCAAAAATCGGCGTCATTGAGTACACCTCGGACGACCAGGGCGTGGACATGTTCGTCCTGCCGGTCTTTGCTCCCGGATCCATGGAAAATGTGACCATGTCCGCCGAGCTGACGAAGAAGTATCCGGAAACGGCTCCGGGTTTCATCAATTACATTCTGAACCTGCAGAAGCTGATTACCGGCCTGGCCCCCATGGGCACGGCCATTATGCGTGCCATTCCGGTGGAGAAGGCCATTGAGAACGAGTCACGGAAGGCCAAAATGGAAGAAATCCATTGGTGGCTCGACAAAAACGAAGGTCACCTGGCCGTTGCCTACTGTGAGTGCCGCCGCCTGCGGGAAATGATGGGCAAGGGCTCCGCCGACCTGCTGGACGAGTACTGCATTAGTCTCGGCAAATTTGCGGACCACCTCGTCCGTACCGGCAAGGCACGCCGCATTGACCGTGCGGAGGCCGAGGCCATCCTGCAGAAGGCCGAGGACCACGGCTGTGTCCACCAGCTGTCCAACATTGACGGTGCGGAGGAAAGCCTGTTCATCTGCAACTGCCACTGGGAGACCTGTATGGCACTGAAGACCTCCTGGTACACGTCTTCGCCGAACCTCTCCGCGTCCAACTACACCGCCAAGGTCAACCCGCAGAACTGCGTGGCCTGCGGCGGCTGCGTGGAAGTCTGCCCGCAGAACGCGGTCAAACTCGGCCAGAAGCTCTGCCAGCAGAACCCGGTCGGCATCCACCAGCACCCGGTGGCGGACGACTACATTGTCATTCCGCCCAAGTACTGGGAAGGCGACGCGTTCTACCGTGAGCGGGACAACGTCATTCCGGAAACCGGCACGGCGCCTTGTAAGACCAACTGCCCGGCGCACATTGCGGTCCAGGGCTACCTGAAGAAAGCCTCCGAGGGCAAGTATGACGAAGCCCTCGAACTCATTAAGAAAGAGAACCCGTTCCCGGCCATGTGCGGCCGTGTCTGCGCCCGCTTCTGTGAAGACGTCTGCACACGCGGCGAAATTGACGCCCCGGTTGCCATTGACGATGTCAAGCAGTTCGTGGCCGACCTGGACCTCCATGCCGAGACCCGGTTCGTTCCGAAGAAATACAATGACTACGGCAAGAAAGTGGCCGTCATTGGATCCGGTCCTGCCGGCCTTTCCGCCGCCTATTATCTGGCCATTTGGGGCCACGACGTCACCGTGTTCGAAAAAGAGCCGGTGCCGGGCGGCATGATGATCTTCGGCATGCCGAATTTCCGCCTGGAGAAGGACGTTGTCAACGCCGAAATTGACGTTGTCCGCGAACTCGGTGTCGACATCAAGTGCGGCGTGGAAGTCGGCAAAGATGTAACGCTTGACCAGCTGCGTGCGGAAGGATACGAAGGCTTCTACGTGGCCATCGGTGCCCAGGGCGGCCGCAAGCTCGGCGTGCCCGGAGAAGACTCCGAAGGCGTCGTCTCCGGCATTGACTTCCTGCGCGATGTAGCCTTTGAGCGTATGCCCAAACTCTCCGGTAACGTCGTGGTTGTCGGCGGCGGTAACGTCGCGGTCGACGTGGCCCGCACCGCGGTCCGCCATGGTGCCGAGACCGTCACCATGCTCTGCCTGGAGTCCCGCGAGGAAATGCCGGCGGCGGATGACGAAGTGGCCGAAGCCGAAGAAGAGGGCATTGTCGTCAACTGCGGCTGGGGCCCGAAGGAAATGGTTGCCGAGGGCGGCAAAGTCAAGAAAGTCATCTTCAAAAAGTGCGTCTCCGTCTTTGACGAGAACCATAAGTTCTCCCCGAAATATGACGAAGACGACCTCATGGAACTGGATGCCGACTTCGTGCTGGCCGCCATCGGTCAGTCCATCCAGTGGGGCGGCCTGCTGGACGGCACCAAAGTCAAGACCAACCGCAACGGCACCGCTCAGGCGGACGAGTGGACATATCAGACGGCCGAGCCCGACATCTTCGTCGGCGGCGACGTCTACACCGGCCCGAACTTTGCCATCCGCGCCATTGCTGCCGGCAAAGAGGGCGCCGAGTCCGTCCACCGGTACGTCTGGGAGCACGACCTGACCCTCGGACGTGTCCGCAGAGACAACTTCCACATGATTGACAAGGACAACCTCGTCATCAACTGTTACGACCATGCGGTCCGCCAGGTCCGCGGCAAAGATCCGGAGAAGGTCAAGACGTTCTCGGATGAGCGCCTGAACCTGACCGAGGAGCAGATCAAGATTGAGACGGCCCGCTGTCTTTCCTGCGGCGCGGCGCGTGTCGACCCGAAGATCTGCATTGGCTGCGGCATCTGCACGACCCGCTGCAAGTTCGACGCCATTCACCTGAGCCGTGAGAAGGACGCCTGGGGCGCCACATATGAACGCCTGGTTCCGTTCGTTCTCAAAGGTATGGGCAAACGGGTCGTCGACCTCAGCAAGAAGAAGCTCAGCAAGACCATTGACGAAACCGTCTGATTCCAAACAAAAAAGGCGTCCTGCCCATGCAGGACGCCTTTTCTTTTGGTCGGGGCGAAGGGATTCGAACCCCCGACCCTCTGCTCCCAAAGCAGATGCGCTAGCCAAACTGCGCTACGCCCCGACGAAAAGTGCGCCGTTATTATAACAAACGCATTTTTTAGTGTCAACGAAGGCGGACTTTGGTATAATAGGGGCAATTATCGCAGAAACCGTATGAGGTGATTCCATGAAAACGCGCAGCAGCGGCGTCCTCATGCCGCTGACCTCTCTGCCGTCGAAGTACGGCATTGGAACCCTGGGCAGGGCCGCCTATGAGTTTGCCGACTTCCTGTCCGCCGCCGGCCAGAGTTACTGGCAGGTGCTGCCGCTCGGTCCCACCGGACTCGGCGACAGCCCCTACTCGGCCTTCTCCACCTTCGCCGGCAACCCCATCCTCATTGACCTGGAACTGCTCATGGAGGACGGCCTCCTGACGAAGGAGTTTGTGGAGTCTTTCGATTGGGGTTGTGAAGCTTCGGATGGAAATCCGGAGCAGGTCAACTATATCAAGGTCCGGGAGAACCGCCGCGCGGTCCTCCGGAAAGCCTGCGACACCGGCTTTGAACGGGACAAAGCGGCCGTGGCCAAATTCGTCTCGGACAACCACTGGGTCCCGGACTACGCCCTGTTCATGGCGGTCCGCCGGTACTTTGACGAGGAGTCCTGGATGGACTGGCCGGATGAGGAAATCCGGCTGCGCCGCCCGGAGGCCATGGAGCGCTACCGGCAGCAGCTGACCGAGGAAATCAATCTGCAGATCTACATGCAGTATTTGTTCTACAAACAGTGGAGTGCCCTGCGGGAGTACATCCGGGAAAAGCAGATCCGCATGATCGGCGACCTGCCCATCTATGTGGCGCTGGACTCGGCCGACGCCTGGTGCGAACCGCAGTTCTTCCAGCTGGACGAAAAGCACGTGCCGAAGTCCGTGGCCGGCGTCCCGCCGGACTACTTCTCGGCGGACGGCCAGCTCTGGGGCAACCCGCTCTACGACTGGGTCGCCATGCGCGCCGACGGCTACGGTTGGTGGATCCGCCGGGTCGAGGGCGCTTCCAAGCTCTTCGACGTCATCCGCATTGACCACTTCCGCGCATTTGCCAGTTACTGGGCCGTTCCGTACGGCGCGGAGACGGCAAAGACCGGCGAGTGGCGCCCGGGCCCGGGCATGGACCTGCTCGGCGTCCTCAGCAACTGGTTCTACCAGACGGAG
Organism: uncultured Eubacteriales bacterium; assembly: GCA_900318715.1. GTDB lineage: Bacteria > Bacillota > Clostridia > Oscillospirales > Acutalibacteraceae > RUG420. Next base: position 13,514 of record ONLO01000004.1, read on the forward strand.
TTCATTGCGGAAGACCTCGGCATCCTGACGCCGGACGTGGACCAGCTCCGCGAAGATTCCGGATTCCCCGGCATGAACATCCTGGAGTTTGCCTTTACAAAGAATGCGGACTCCAAGTATCTGCCGCACCGCTGCATTCCGAACTCCATTGTCTACACCGGCACGCACGACAACGACACGGTCCTCGGCTGGATCCGGGACCCGGAGGTGCCGGAGGAAGACAAGCAGGTGGCCCGGGACTACCTCGGCTTCACCGCCGACGAGGATGCGCCGCTGGCGTTCATCCGCGGCGGCATGGCCAGCCCCGCAAACCTGTTCGTGGCCCAAATGCAGGACTGGCTCGGCCTGCCGACGGACGCCCGCATGAACATTCCGGGCAAAGCGCTCGGCAACTGGAAGTGGCGGATGCTGCCCGGCGCGGCCAGTGACGAGCTGGCCGAAACCATGTACAACTACACCAAAATGTTCGGACGACTGCCCTGAAAAAACGCCCATGAATACCGGGACCTTGTCCTGTATTTGTGGGCATTTTGCTATTATTTTGTCTTTTCCGCGCAAGAGTCTGTCCGGGCGGTTGAACCGCATTTTTGAAAATGTTATAATTTCGCACGGTATATAAAATTCATTATATGTCATTACAGACTCACACATTACAACACTGGAGGGAATTACTCTATGGCAAAGAAATATGTATACCTTTTCAGCGAGGGCAACGCAGACATGCGTGAGCTCCTCGGCGGCAAAGGTGCCAACCTTGCAGAAATGACCAACCTCGGACTGCCGGTTCCGCAGGGCTTCACCATTTCCACGGAAGCCTGCACGCAGTACTATGAGGACGGCCGTCAGATCAACGACGAAATCCAGAAGGAAATTATGGAATACGTCGACAAACTGGAGGCCATTACCGGCAAAAAGTTCGGCGACAAAGAGAACCCGCTTCTCGTCTCCGTACGCTCCGGCGCCCGCGCTTCCATGCCCGGCATGATGGACACCATCCTGAACCTCGGCCTGAACGAAGACGTCGTGGAGGCCATTGCGGAAAAGTCCAACAACCCGCGCTGGGCCTGGGACTGCTACCGCCGGTTCATCCAGATGTACTCTGACGTCGTCAT
>ONLO01000024.1 GCA_900318715.1 uncultured Eubacteriales bacterium
ACGAAGAGCTCAAGGAAGCCGCGGTCAAAGTGGTTATGGGAACCGAGAAGCGTTCCAAGAAGATCAGCGACAAAGAGCGCCGTCTGACCGCCTTCCACGAATCCGGCCACGCGGTCATTACGTACCACCTGCCGAATCTGGATCCGGTTGAGGAAGTCTCCATCATTCCGCGCGGCGGTGCCGGCGGATACACCATGTCCCAGCCGCAGGAAGACCGTTCCTACGCCTCCCGTGACATGATGCTGGACGAACTGGTCGCCCTGCTCGGCGGACGTGTGGCCGAGGCCCTCGTCATTGGTGACATTTCCACGGGAGCCTCCAACGACATTGAGCGCGCCACCGGCCTTGCCCGCAGCATGGTTACCCGCTACGGCATGAGCGCGAACCTGGGCCCGGTTGCCTATGAGAGTGACACCGGCCGTTACTTCGCCTATGGTCAGAAGACCTATTCCGAGAAGACGGCATCGGCCATTGACGAAGAAGTCAACGCCACGCTTAACCACGCATACCGCCGTGCCGAGCGTATTCTGAAAGACCATCATGACCAGCTGGATGCTCTTGCCAACTATCTTCTGGAAAATGAGAAGATTGACGCGGACACCTTCAAGAAAATGATGGAAGGCAATGCACAGTAATCCAAACAAGTTCAAACCGACAAAACCCCCGGAAGACATTCTTCCGGGGGGTTTCTTTGTATTTATTGTTCAATCCGGTTTCCGTTGAAACACAGTGCTTCCTTATGCCGTAAACGGAATGGAGGCGCTTAGCGCAATGAGGAACATGCCGGTGAAATAGGTCAGGCTGTTCATGGCGTGGAACCAGCCCTTCGAATACTTGAATTTGTTGATCCAAAGGATAATGTCGGACACCATAAACAGGATGGAGCCGACCATAAGAAGGACGGACTTCAGGTCATGCAGGTAGAAGAGTCCAACAAGAGACAGCATACCGTGCAGGGAGACCGAGATGATGTAGAGCGGATAAATGACGCTGATTTCATTCTTCAGCGGAATAATGCCCTTATAGTCCAGAATGATCATGCACAGGTACGGAATGGCCGTCAGGAGAATAAAGAACCAAACGCCGCTGAACGGAACGCCTTTGGCCGCCATATAACGGCACAGGTATCCAAAGATGAAAATGTTGCCGATGCCGAAGGCAAAGCCGCCTTTGCTGAAGCTCTTCAGAAGAAGCATGTCTCCGAAGAAGCAGAAGATGAGGCCGACAATGAGCCGCCACTGAATGGGCAGCCACTGCTCCGTAAGTACGGTGCCTACAATGGCAATAATATTGAATCCTGCTGACAAAAGAAACTTATTGAACGCCCGCAGGGAAAACGGAGAGCCGTTGTTGGCAATGATCATATACGCCAAAAGCAATGCGCCGTAGACCAGAGAGAGAACAATGACAACAGTGGTACTGAACATGGTAAACCTCCTCTTTACAGTTGTCCGAACATCTAGCTTTATTATAAAAGTTTTCTTCCGGAAATGTCAACAGACAAAGAGGGTTTCGTTTTCAAAGTTTTCAATTAGAACTCTGATGACGGAGGGCGGCATCGACCAGTCCCCGGAACAGCGGATGCGGCTTGTTCGGCCGGCTCTTGAATTCCGGATGGAACTGGACGCCAATGTAATACGGATGGTCCCCTGCCTCAATGGTCTCCACAATGGAGTCGTCCGGCGCCGTGCCGCTGATGATGAGCCCATGTTCCGTCATAACGTCCCGGTACTCATTCATGAATTCATAGCGGTGGCGGTGGCGTTCCGAGATCTGCTCTTCCCCATACCACTTCTGCATTAAGGTCCCTTCGGCAATTTTACAGGGGTACGCGCCGAGCCGCAGCGTGCCGCCTTTTTCAATGTCATCGGACTGGCCCGGCATAAAGTCAATGACCTTGTGCGTGGAGTACTCGTCGAACTCATTGGAGTTGGCGTCCGCAAAGCCGCAGACGTTCCGGGCAAACTCAATGGCGGCAATCTGCATACCGAGGCAGATGCCGAGGTACGGAAGTTTCTGCTCCCGGCAGTACCGGGCCGTTTCAATCATACCCTCAATGCCGCGGCTGCCGAACCCGCCGGGCACAATGACGCCGTCGCAGCCGGCCAGGCGTTCCGCCACATTCTCTGCCGTAATGGTCTCCGAGTCAATCCACTGGATGTCCACAGTGGAGCCGAACACGTACCCGGCATGGTGCAGCGCTTCCGCCACGGACAGGTAGGCATCGTGCAGCTGTACGTATTTGCCGACCAGTCCAATGGTTACGGTCTTGTTGGCATTCTCCACGCGGTCCAGCATGGCACGCCAGTCGGACAGGTCCGGCTCACGGGCCAACAGGCCCAGTTCCCGGCAGACCACGCTGGAAAAGTCGTTCTTTTCCAGCATCATCGGGGCTTCGTAGAGGACCGGTACCGTACGGTTCTCAATGACGCATTCGGGACGGACATTGCAGAACATGGCAATTTTCTGGAAAATGGCGGGTTCCAGAGCTTCATCGCAGCGGAGCACAATCAGATTCGGGTGAATGCCCATGCCCTGCACTTCCTTCACGGAATGCTGGGTCGGTTTGGTCTTGTGCTCATTCGAGCCGCTGAGGAACGGCAGCAGCGTCACATGGATATAACACGCGTTTTCGGGGCCCACTTCCAGCCCCACCTGCCGGATGGCCTCCACGAACGGCTGGCTTTCAATGTCACCGATGGTGCCGCCGATTTCGGTAATGACGACGTCCGCATTGGTCTTGCGGCCGACCGCGTAAATGAATTCCTTTATTTCATTGGTAATATGCGGAATGACCTGAACGGTCTCGCCGAGGTACTCGCCGCGGCGCTCCTTGTTGAGGACGTTCCAGTAGACCTTACCGGTCGTCAGGTTGGAGTACTTGTTGAGGTCTTCATCAATGAAGCGCTCGTAGTGGCCGAGGTCCAGGTCGGTTTCCGCCCCGTCTTCCGTCACGTAGACCTCGCCGTGCTGGTACGGGCTCATGGTGCCCGGGTCGACGTTGATGTACGGGTCCAGTTTCTGCGCCGCCACTTTGTAGCCGCGCGCTTTGAGAAGCCGGCCGAGCGATGCAGCGGTTATGCCTTTTCCAAGCCCTGAGACCACGCCGCCGGTCACAAAAATGTATTTCGTCATTCTTACCCCTCCTGACAAATCTATGCTCCGAAAAAGAGAGAGACGCCCCTCTGCCCGGGGTGCCCCGGTCAGAGGAACGTCTTTGTTCAACTAAAGCAATTATAGTATTCCCTTACGGCATTTGCAACCATAATTTAAGCAGCTTCCACAACACCGGTTTTGTAGAGCAGATGTGTGCTGAGAAGCGCCAGCGCCACGCCGATGAAGATGAGGACGCCGATCTGGATGCGTCCGAAGAAGAGCAGCAGAAGGCACAAGAGAAGCAGCCGAATGGGAAACAGTTTCCACTGGTCCCGCAGATACGGCACCATCAGGGCACCGAACAGCGCCGGAACGACCTGCGTAAAGGCCGGTGCAAACGGTGATCCAACGGCGGTAATATACGGCAGCACCGGCGTGAACAGCAGGACGAAGACTGCAATGATGAACATGGTGACAATGGACGATGCACCGACAGCCAGCGTGGAGAGGACTTCCCCCTCCTCCGACTGGATGCTGACCTTGTTCGTGCTGAGCGTGGCAATGGAACAGGGCATCTTCAGGTTGTTGATGTTTCCGGTGACAAAGGCCAGATACGTGGCGCCGGGGCCGATCATGGGCACATAGAGCGCCACTTCCACGAACCCGGTCGGCACGTACAGCATGAGCACCGGTGCCAGACCGGCCAGAACGACCTTGATCGGCGGGAACACCTGCAGGTGAATGCTGATGGCGGTCGGCACGGAAAGGATGACCAGGAGCGCCAGAACGGTCCAGATGCGTCCATAGACATGGGTCTTTTGGTCGAATTTCGTCAGTTCCATGCGCTCACCCCCGGAATTCCAGCCAGGTGAGGTCGGGCGGCAGAACCTGCGCCAGCAGCATGATGACGCCGAGCGACACAAACATGGAAATGGGCATGGCCATGGAATCCAGCCACGCATAGTGCTTCCTGCTGTTCCATTTGGTCAGCAGGAACATGACCAGCAAGGAAACGAGAAGCGCTGAAATGGACAGGATCCCGGCGCCGTCCCCAAGAATGGCTGAATCGCCCTGGCCGACAATGGCTCTGGACACGAAGGCACAGATGAGGCCGATGAACGCCGCCGATGCCATCAGATTGGCCCAGCCGCGGTTCTTCTGTGCCACTTTGCCGACGCTCAGATGGATGCGCTTCAGCAGGAACGGAATGAGGACCAGCGGCGTCAGGGAACCGACTGTCATGACCCAGGCCACCGTGGAGAAGCCCATTTTGGATGTGACTTCCGTGGCAAGGCCGCCCGAATACCCCAGCGCCTCCAGCGCCGATTCCGCCGCCGGCACCTCATACGTAATGGAGCCGATGACGGAGAGCCGGATCCAGGGCAGCACCAGCCCCAGCGCCCCGGAGAGCGTGAGGACCGTTGCTACAATGGAAATGGCCGGCGCAATGCTGAAGAGGCCGGACTGCGTGATGGCGCCCCGCATCTTTTCGGTGCTGAGCCCAATTTCTTTTCCGTGTTTCCAGGCGCGGACCATGAAAAATACCGATTCCAAAATGACAAACAGCACGACGAGCCCGCCGAGAGCGTACAGGAATCCGCTGGATTTAAAATCCACAAAAACACCTTCTTCCCGTGTTTTACTAGCTTCAGAATAGCATAACGGGAACTCCTTCACAACTTGTTCCTTCTTTTCCAAAATGAATATTGACTCTCTTCTTTTTTCATTGTATACTCTTACGCAAGCGACAAAGGGGTCGTGCGCAGAACAAGTTGTTTGCTCTGTGCGCTTCTTTGCGCTTATTTTTTTGTCTTTTTTGTCAGAAAGGGAGTAAATACTATGAAAAACCAACATTTAAACGAAGTCATGGAACAGGTCCGCGCCATTGACGGCGACCAGGCGGAATTCATCCAGGCGGTTCAGGAAGTCTTTGAAAGTCTGGACCCGGTGGCCGAAGCACGCCCCGACCTTATTAAAGCCGGCGTCTTCAAGCGCATTGTTGAGCCGGAGCGCCAGATCATTTTCCGCGTCCCGTGGATTGACGACAACGGTGACATCCAGGTCAACCGCGGTTACCGTGTTCAGTTCAACTCCGCCATCGGCCCGTACAAGGGCGGACTTCGTCTTCATCCCTCTGTTTACATTGGTATTATTAAATTCCTCGGCTTTGAGCAGATCTTCAAGAACAGCCTGACTGGCCTTCCCATGGGCGGCGGCAAGGGCGGCTCGAACTTTGACCCGAAGGGCAAGTCCGACGCCGAAGTCATGCGGTTCTGCCAGAGCTTTATGACCGAGCTGTACCGCCACATGGGTCCGGACTGCGACATTCCGGCCGGTGACATTGGTACCGGCGCCCGCGAAATCGGTTACATGTTCGGCGCTTACAAACGCATCCGCAACGAGTTCACCGGCGTTCTGACCGGCAAAGGCCTGTCTTTCGGCGGATCCCTGGCCCGTACGGAAGCCACCGGCTTCGGTCTCTGCTACTTCACCAATGAAATGCTGAAGGCCAACGGCAAGGGCTTTGACGGACAGACGGTCGTTATCTCCGGTTCCGGTAATGTTGCCACCTATGCAAACCAGAAGGCCACGGAAATGGGCGCCAAAGTCGTTGCCATGTCCGACTCCAGCGGCTACATTGTGGACAAAGACGGCATTGACCTCGACTGCATCAAGCAGCTCAAAGAAGTGGAGCGCAGACGCATTAAGGACTATGTTGACACCCATCCGCAGGCTGAGTATCATGAAGGATGCAACGGAATCTGGACGGTTCCCTGTGACATTGCCCTGCCCTGCGCCACGCAGAACGAGCTGACCATGAGCAGCGCCAAAGAGCTGGTCAAGAACGGCTGCTACTGCGTCTCCGAAGGCGCCAACATGCCTTCCACTCCGCGGGCCATTGACGTCTTCAAGGGCTCCAACATCCTTTACGGTCCGGCCAAAGCGGCCAACGCCGGCGGCGTTGCCACGTCCGGTCTGGAAATGAGCCAGAACTCCCTGCGGTATTCCTGGGACTTCGAGCAGGTCGACAACCGTCTTCAGGGCATCATGGAGAATATCTTTGCGTCCTGCGACCAGGCCGCCAAGGAGTTCAACCTGGAAGGCAACTACATGGCCGGCGCCAACATTGCCGGTTTCCTGAAGGTTGCGGAAGCCATGAAAGCCCAGGGCTGCGTCTGATTCCTGAAAAATACGATTAAAGGTGTGAATTTCAATGCGTGGTTTAGTTTTGCCGACGGATTACGAGTCTGCTCTTACACTGAAAGAGACCCAGAGAGCAACCGAATTTACCCGCGGTAAATTCCAGAAGAATCTGGGCAAGGCCCTGAATTTGATCCGGGTCACCTGCCCTCTCTTCGTGACGGCTGCCAGCGGTGTCAATGACGACTTGAACGGCGTGGAACGGAAAGTGGAATTTGACATGCTGAACTGTGACGGAACCGCGCAGGTCGTTCAGTCTCTTGCCAAGTGGAAACGCGCGTGTCTCTACCGTTACGGATTCGCCCCCGGAGAAGGCATTTACACCAACATGTCTGCCATCCGCCGGGACGATGAAATGGACTCCCTCCACTCCATCTATGTGGATCAGTGGGACTGGGAACGTGTCATTACCCGGGAGGACCGGAATCTGGATTACCTCAAGGACGTGGTCACGAAAATTGTCGGCGCTCTGGCGGACACCAAGGACCAGGTCAACGCCGAGTTCCCGCAGCTCAAACGGACCATTGACCGCCAGGTGACGTTCATTACCTCGCAGGAACTGGAGGATCTGTATCCGGACCTGAAGCCGAACGAGCGCGAAGACGCCTTTGTCAAAGAGCATCCGACCACCTTTATTATGCAAATTGGTGACGTTCTGAAGAGCGGACAGAAGCATGACGGCCGCGCGCCGGACTATGACGACTGGCAGCTCAACGGCGACCTTCTCCTCTGGAACGATATTCTCGGCTGTGCCGAAGAAATATCGTCCATGGGCATCCGGGTGGACGCGGACTCCCTCCTCTCCCAGCTGAAGAAAGCCGGCTGTGAGGAACGGGCGGAGCTCCCCTTCCACAAAAGCATTCTGGACGGCACCTATCCCTTATGCATTGGCGGCGGCATCGGCCAGTCCCGTGTCTGCCTCTACATGCTGGAAAAAGCGCATGTCGGCGAAGTCCAGGTTTCCATCTGGCCCGAAGACATGTATATGAAGTGTGCCGAATACGGCATCTACCTTTTGAAATAACTTTCTGACT
>ONLO01000103.1 GCA_900318715.1 uncultured Eubacteriales bacterium
CGAGGACCGTTCCCTGGACGTTGCCGGCAAAGTCTGGCCGCGGGAATCCGACCGCGTCACGTCGGCGCCGGACGCCATTGACCTCATCCCGAAGGAAGAGGTCCTGCCGCCCGAAACGCCGGCTGCGGAAGAAACGGTTGTGGCCGAAGAGGCTTTGGAAACTGAAGAAACGGTTGCTGCGGAAGAGGCTTTGGAAGCCGAAGAGGACGCCGCTGCCGAAGAGACGGCCGACACGGAAGAGACGGCCCAGACCCCGCGCGTCTACGACGAGAAACCGAAGAGAAAGCGCAAGTGGTATTGGGATATCCTGCTGATCCTGCTGCTGGCAGCGCTGGCTGCCGCCGTCATTTACGGCATCCGGTATTTCACCGGCGAACACATTGCGCCGGGCGGCACCACCACCGCATCGGTCACCGAAGAGGCGGAGCCCGCGAAGGAAGGCGCCGAACCGGAGGAGAACCCCGAAGAGAGCGAACCCGCAGCGGAAGAGGTCACAGAGGCACCTACTGAAGCGGACAACGGCCCGTACGTGAGCAGTGAACTCAACCTGCGCCGCGGCGACGACGGTCTGACTTATGCCTACCGGGGCGATACCCCGGCAGGGGACTACATCGGCTTCGTCCGCGGTGACGACGGCACCTATTTCGTCTGGCACGGCATTCTGGACCAGAGCTTCACCGGCGTGGCCCAGAGCGGCAGCGAATACTGGTACTGCAGCCACGGTAAGGTGGACACGTCCTTCAACGGCTCGTTCCAGCAGGACGGTTACACGTACAACGTTGTGAACGGAAAGGCAACGCTGGCCTGAGGTGCGCTATGAAAGAACGCAGAGCAACGGTCTGGGCGGTTTTACTGGCAGCACTGGCCATCGGCCTGGTCGTCTTCGGCATTTACCGGAATGGAATGACCCTGCCGGTACCGGTGACCACTACATCGCCCTATGACGCACCAAAACCGACGACTGCGGCACCCACCGCGGCGCCGGAACTCGCCATGGATCAGGTGGAACTCCGTCAGGACGGGGCCGGCGTCTGGCGCCCTTATATCCGGGGCACGGACGACGTGGCGGTCGACTACACAGGTCTCATTCCTCTCGGGGAGGCCTGGTTCTACGTCAGCGGCGGCATCATTGACCGGGACTTCACCGGCCTGGTCCGGAACGCCGCCGGCCAGTGGTACGTCTCCAATGGCATGGTCGACTTCGGCTTCAGCGGCGAAGTGGCCTATCTGGACACGGTCATTACCGTGGAAGAGGGAAAAGTGGTCGGTACGGCTTTAACAGCCGGATGACCAAACGCGAAAACAAAAGACAAAAGGGCTTATCCGTCAGGGTAAGCCCTTTTTTGTCGACAATGGTTCGGAAGAGTAAGACATGTTATTAGAAATTGCTTTTTCAAATAACAAAAATCCTCTTGATGTATAAATAATTACCAGTTAGAATATACTTACTATTAAAAAGGACTTCGAGCCAAAAGACCTGTCCGTTGAAAACCATGGTCTGCGGCCATTGGGTCCGGGTGGAAACGCCCGTGCCTACCGTGTTTGTGAAGAAGGACTTCCATAATTGCTTTTCTGGGACCAGCCGGAATAATTCGGCTGTGCCTTGGTGCGTGACGCAATGAAAGGGACTTCTTCTCACAAAGAAGTCCCTTTTTTGTTGGCGTATTCGGACCGTAGGAGGAAAGCAGCATGAAACAGAGAATACTACACCGGCTCTTCTGCATGTTACTGGCAGTGGCGCTGGTGTTTTCTTTTTCGGCCTGCCGGCAGAGTCCGGTCCTCCAGCAGGTCCAGTATGTGGAGCATGCCGAAGCCGACCCCAACCAACAGCAGAGGGACAATGACGAGAGCCACACGCTTCCCGACCAGGAAATTGCCGCCCGTACGGAACAGACTACGGCCTCCCGCCGGGAAAACCAGAACGACTCCAAGGCCAAAAAAGGCGATGAAAACAACGCCCCGAACCAGTCCGCCGCCAAGGAGAACTTTGATCAGGCCGGCCAGAACCGGAACGAGGCGGCGCAGGCCAATCAAACCAATCCGAATAATGAGAATAATTCGCAGGGGCAGAGCTCAACACCCGGCACGACGGAAGACCCGAATGCCAATGCACCGGTTGCGGATGAGGCCGGCGAAAAGTACACGCTGCCGGAGAACATTGAAAAGGTTGCCGCTGTGGGCGATGCAGCTCTTTATGTGGAAATGCTCGGCGGCCGCGGCCGTCTGGCCGCAACGTCAGCCGATGTGACGAGCCGGCCGCTGTTCAACCTGTTCGGGGAGTCCGTCCCGACTCCGTGGAACAATGCACTGACGCCTCCAGAGGGCGGACTTGCTTCTGTCCCGCAGGGAATTGGTGCCGTA
>ONLO01000012.1 GCA_900318715.1 uncultured Eubacteriales bacterium
AATCGCTCATGTCCGTACTTTGCGCTGTGCGCCTTTCCGTAATCGACGGTACCGCCGACGAGCTGTGCATACACCTCACATGCCCGGTCCCATGCCCCGGTGAACGGCCCCATGGACGGTGAAACGGTATGGATTCCTTCCTTCTGGAACATTTTCCGGATGTTGACATTGTAAAATCCGAAATAGGGAACAACACGCTCCAAAAGCTGCTGCTGTCCCCAGCCGAACATACCATGCAGCAACACGACAGGATACTTGGTTTGCTTTTTCATTGGATCATCTCCTGAAGAAGGCGCAACATTATTGTACATAAACATTGTAGTGTTTTGGAAGATATTTGGGAAGTGGTTCTTTTCCTAAGAAAAGACCTCACCCTTTGGTGAGGTCTTTAAGCGTTAATTGGTCAGTCGTCTTCCGGGAACTCGGAAATTTCCGGCTGGTATTTCACAATGTTGTGCGTCATACCGTTGTCGGGGACAATCTTTTCGCCGGTAATGCCGTCTGTGAAGTCCGTGCACATAGTATAGACCACGCGGGCCACGGAGTCGACGGATTTGATTTCATCCAGCTGCGGGGTCGAAATGCCGTCGTAGAGTTCGTCTTCGTCCTCTTCGGAGAGGCCGTCAATGACGAGATTCTTGGTGGCGCCTTCCGTGGCCATGCCGCCGGGGGCAACCGTATTGACCCGGATGCCGTAGCGCTTCAGTTCCTTGGCGGCTTCAATGGTGAGGGCCACGACGCCGCCTTTGGAAGCGGCATAGTGGGCATAACCGCCGAAGACCGGGTAAGGAAGCCAGGCACAGTTGGAGGAGACCAGGCACATCTTGCCTTCAATTTCATGGTCAATCATATACTTGGAAACATATTTGACCGAGAGGAAAGTACCGGTCAGGTTGACGCCGACGGCCTTCTCGAATTCTTCTTTCGGAAGGTTGTAAATCTGGGCATAGCTCCAGGTGGCGGCGCAGGTAACCAGGATGTCAATGGCCCCGAAGGTCTTGTCAGTGAAGTCGACCAGGTTCTGCAGGTCTTCTTCACTGGTTACATTGGTCTTGCAGAACTGTACCCGGTCCGGACCGTATCCGGCCTCTTCCAGAACGCCCAGTGCGTTTTCTTTTTCCTGTTCGGAGAAGGAGGCCATGACGACGTTAGCACCGCCCTGCAGCAGACGGGCCGTGACATTGAATCCAAGCCCCGAAGAACCGCCCGTGACAATGGCAACTTTTCCTTTGACGGAGAAGATCTCTTCCAGAGGAGGCATCTGCTGAAGGTCTCCCTGCAGCATCTTGACGGAAGGATTGTTAGAGTCAAAAGCCATGTTCGTTCTCCTTTAAACTAAGAATTTCTTGCTCTCGGCAACCGTCAGGCCGGCAAAGTTCTCGCCGGCGGTCAGGCGCGTGCCGGGCACCGCAAATTTCTTGTCCACAATGCCGAACCCAATGTTCTTCTCCACGGTGTAGCCGTAGATCATCTGACGGACAATGCCGCACTGGACGCCTTTATGGCAGAGGATCTCGTTTTGGGCAATGTCTTCATAGGAGACCCGCTCGTCATCCAAAATAAGACCAATCAGCTCGTACTGGTCCTCATAACCCTCCAGGGCCTCTTTGCCGTGGAATTCCTTCTCCATATGGACAGACCAGCCAAGACCGGCCTCAGACGGTGTCAGGCCCTGCATATCCTGCTTGAGGGCCATACCGGCCTCCATGGGCAGGGAACGGACATAGACTTCCAGCGTCTGCAGCTCCCGGGCATCAAACTGCGGAGCAACGGCAGCAATGGCGGCCTTCAGCTCCGGCATCTTGTCCCGGTCGCAGTAGACTTCAAAACCGTTCTCGCCGGTAAAGCCGCTGCGGTGAACCTTCACAGCTAAATTGCCCACTTTGTTGTCCGCCATCCGGAACCGCTTTATGTCGCCAAGCGGAGTCTCCAGAAGGGCGTCGAGCATGGCGGGGGAGTTCGGTCCCTGAATGGCATACATGCCAATTTTGGTGGTCAGGTCCTCGTATTCTGCGTCCATGTCGGCAATATACTTGTCAATGAGCGGCATGAACTTCGGGCCGTAGAGGGTGGAGACCCAGTACACGTCCTCGGCCATGCATGTGACAATGGTGTCGTCCAGAATCTTGCCCTGCTCGTTTAACATGGTGGTGTATTTGCTGACACCCGGGGTGTCCGAAATGGTGTTGACGCAGACGTAATCCAGCAGTTTATGTGTGTCTTTGCCGCGGACTTCCACGAGGTCGTGCGTCCATTCGTACCAGCCGATATTCTTGCGGACGGCTTCGGCATCGGCTCTTGCAACAGTATCTTCTTTAAACAACATGGTTCCGTCCCTCCTTACAGCATGCGGTTGTCAATCTTCTTGCCGATGACTATTTCCATGTCCTCTGTGTCCACGCCTTCAAACCAGACGGACAGCTCTGGTCCGGACAGGGTCTTGACTGCACTGTTCCACTGGGCCTCGTACCCGACGACCAGCTCGTCGAGCGGCGCCATTTCGTAGCGGCCGACAAAGTCGTCGCAGTCGCAGTGGATCCGGGTCTCGTCTTTCTCAAATGCGGTGAATTCGCAGGGAACCAGCTGGCAGTCCAGCAGGGTCTTAATGTAAGAACCCATTATACGGGAGTCGACGCGTCCAATCTCTTTCGGTACGCCGAGGAAGTCCCGCATGCCTTCGTAGGCGGATGGCTCAATGAACTGGTTCTTGCCGGCGGTGGCGTAGACAATCTTCAGAAGACGCTCAAATTCATCATCATCGTCACACATGTCGCCCATGGCCACCAGCGGGAACTGGATGCTCCAGACCCAGCCCATCTGCATGACCCAGTTGTAGGCCCAGTCAAAGGACTTCTCTTCGCCGAACGCATTGGTATATTTACCGTTCCGGATAATCTGTCCTTCTTTGACCGTGCGCTCTTCCGGCGTGTCATGGACGGGGAAGTAAGCTTCACCACGGTGGTCCAGCCAGCCCTGCTTTGGCAGACCCGTCACGTCGCGGCGCTCTGCCACCACGCGGCAGTGACGGTTTCCGCAGCCGCGGGCCTCGCACATGTTGAGCTGGACTTCGTTTTCAAAGTTTTTGGATGTCAGGTCGAAGTTGGCCGTGAACATGCCGGTAGTCATGTTGCACATTTCGGAACCGACAATGTCCCATGGGCAGGTGTCCAGTTCCTTCTCTACACGGTTGCGGGTGAACTGGATGACCCGGCCGGCCATGTTTTCGTACTCGTCGCCGGAGTCGCCCCAGATGGCGCCGAGCCAGGCGGATTTGTCGCAGAACTCCGGAATATTCCATTCATCATAGAACGCGGCAATGTACGGATCGTCCGGGTCACCGCCGCAGGCGGCCATATTGAAGCCGTTGGCAGTCTCGGAAATGGCAGCGGTCCTTTTTTCCCAGTCCGGCTCAATAATGCGCATCAGCTGGAACAGGTTCGCGCTGAACGCGGCAATGTGTCGGACGCCAAAATTATAGGCATCTTTCTGGTTGATCAGCTTGCCCCATGCAGTCTCCACGCATTTGGCGCTGCCGACCGTTTCTCTCAATGACATAACGAATTCCTCCTTCGCACAGATTCGTTTTATTCCATCACCCACATCATAGGGAATTGCTGTTTTGGAACATACCCTGAATTGTGATGTTTTCGTCTGCCGGTGGACCATACAAAATGTAGGGTGTTTTACGGGAATTTTGGAGGCTTCGTGAATTGTTTGTTCCGGACGGGTCCATTAGAATAAAAGTAGGTAAAGGAAGGGGGCACCCGCATGAATCTGAATGCCCAGATTATCTGGCAGAATCTGAACGAGACGTTCCCGGCAGAATTGCTGGGAGCTTTTTCGGAGGACCTGACGCTTCGCCGGCCGGAGTTCTTTGTGGACGAGAGCAAGCCCATGCAGGCCGGTCACTTATACATTCTTCCGTCGGACCGCTTTCCGCGGCATCCGGAGTTTGAAAAGGGCACAGTCCTCATTTGTGCGGGGCCGCTGCCGCCCATTTCGCGTCTCCGGGACCGGACAGGCATCATCCTGCTCAAGGACCGTACGGACCCGTATGAACTCATGAACGTCGTCACGAGAATTTACGACAAATACAGCAACTGGCAGCACCGCTTGTCCGAACTGCTGGAGACATCGGCGGATCTTTCGGAAATGACAGAGATTACATCGCACCTCTTCGGCAACCCGGTCATGGTACTGGACTCGGATTTCCGTTTCCTGGCCACGGCGGGTTACGAGAACCTGACGGACTCCCCGGAGGCCTTCGACGCAATGGGTTCCGACAAACTCAGCATTTCCGCGCTGAACCAGTTCCTCGGCTCCATGGACCTTCAGCTGGAAAACCATGACCCCATCCGCGTGGACATTGGAGATCGCTCGTCCCTGAGCGTGAACCTGTACGACCGGGATGACTACGCCGGCAGTGTGTCCGTTGAATATCGTAATGTACCGGCTCTCCCGGGCGATCCAGCCCTTCTCCAGTTCTTCGCCAGCTACCTCATACGTGCCATGCGAAAGCATTCGCAGTTCATGACGTCCGACCGCAGTCTTTTGCAGCGCGCGTTTACGAACCTTATCAACGAGGTCCCGGTGGACTCCGAAACGCGCCGCAAGGTTATGGCCATGAATGAGGAGAAACACTGGGTGTGTGCAGTCGTCCATCCGAATGAACGGCTGGCGCGGGTGCCGTTCGCCTATATGTGTGCGCAGCTGGAAGGGGCCTTCCGGCGGTGTACCGCCTTTGAACACCACTCCAATATTGTGGCGGTGTTCTGCGCCGATGATCTGCCGAAGGACCCGGACTTCCGGGCTGAAGTAGAGCGGCGGCTGTCGCTCATGTCGGAAGACCACGACATCAAGGTCGGCATCAGTTCCGACTTTGCGGACCCGTTTTCCGCACGGCTTTACTACAATCAGGCTGTGGCGGCACTGGAAAACGGCACTATTCTGGACCCGGAAGGCTCGTTCTACTACTTTCGGTACTACGCTCTGGCAGAACTCATCATTAACGCGCAGAATGACCTGCCGCTGGAACTGTATTTCCCGGATGGCCTCAAACGGCTCTTTGAACACGATGAGGCGTCGGCCACCAGTTATGTGGAAACGCTGCGTTCTTATCTCAACAACAACATGAGTGTGCCAGCCACGTCCCATGCGCTGCACATTCACCGCAGCACGCTCCTGGAGCGGCTGTCCCGCATCCGGCGGGAACTCCGGGAAGACCTGGACGACCCGGATGTCCGGCTGCAGATGCTCATTGTGCTCAAGGCGCTGGAAATCCGGGAACAGGTGCTGGGCGTCGGCGCTCAAACGTAAAATCCATAAAAAGCAAAAGAAAAACTGCCTCGCTGCTGCAAGGCAGTTTTTTATGGATCAGAGGAACTTATTCCTCAATCTGTGCTTCTTCCAGCTCTTTGGCAAGGGCTTCCACCTGCTCGGGTGCCATGCCGGCCTGCGGGAAGGACATCAGCTTCCGGAGGGTCAGACCCTGGACCAGTTTCATCTGCGGGTCCGTGGCAAACCCGGGGCTGTACTTCACAATAATTTCAGTGGCTTTCGGGCTCTTCTGCAGTTTCTTAACTTTGGAATCAATTGTCAGCATAGTAATCCTCCTTATGAAACAAAGGGTTTATTTATTTGCTGGCTTCATCATAGTCAAAAACAGGAGGAGAAAGTAGCCTTAAAACTGTTCCTTTTTTCAGCCGACGCCCGTACAAAATGACGGAAGCTTCCGGCGTCTGCCAAAAGCTTCCGAAAATCTTTGTGTATTATGTTCGGGACGGTTACTTCCGCTTCGACCGTTTGGATTTCTTCTGATTTCCAAGCGTTGGCTGCGGGTGGTCTTTGTAGTAGGTCCGGCTGTGCATCTGGCCTTTGGCGTGCTGCGGCTGGTAGGCCTGTTCCTTTTTCGCCGCTTTCTCTTTGGCCTTGGCTTGCTTCCGGATGGCTTTGGAGTTGGCCTTTTGCTCTTTGGCGGCCGCCTGTTTTTGGTCGTAGACCACGCTGGTTCCGAGCTCCTCGTTGAACGGGGAGCGGATGCCGATGAGCCGGAAGTTGGTCTCCTTTGTCTGGTTGTAGTTGGACCGGTAGACACTCAGGATAAGCCCTATGCCGGCGTACAGACAGAGGGTGGAGGAGCCGCCGGCGCTGAAAAACGGCAGCGTAATGCCAATGACCGGGCCAATGCGCAGACACATGGCAATGTTGATGAGGGTCTGGATACCCACCATGGAGGCAATGCCGTAACACAGCGGATGGGCCGGACCGGCAATGGACTGGTTGCCGTCCCGGATAATCCGGAACATAATGGCCACCAGAATGGCCAGCGCCACGAGTCCGCCGATGAGACCAAGCTCTTCACAGATGACCGTGAAGATCATGTCACTTTCCGCAACGGGAATGGAACCGCTCTGCGTGTAAGTGCCGTGGAACAGCCCTTTGCCAATGAGCCCGCCGTTGGCAATGGCAGAGAGGCCGAGGGTCTGCTGGTACGCGGTCTGCGGGTAGGCGGCCGGGTCCCAGAGGACCACGAACCGCTGCTTCTGGAATTCGGACATGTTTGTCCAGAGAAGCGGTATGGCGGCAGCCACCAGTGCAATGGCGCCGACAATGTATTTCCAGTTGAGTCCTGCCACAAACAGCATAATGAAGGCAATCATCAGGAAGATGATGGCGGAGCCGTCGTCGCCGGAAATGTGGACGAGGACGAACGGAATGAGTGCGTGCAGCAGCAGGGGGACGAGGTTCCGGATCTTGTTCAGTTCGTACCGGACCTTGTCCAGATGCACGGAAAACGTAATGATGAAGAAGACTTTGACCAGCTCGGACGGCTGGAAGTAGAAGAGTCCGAGGTTAATCCAGATGCGGGCATCTTCACGCCCGGTGGAGACGGCAACGCCGAAGAGGATGACCACAACCATGAGGCCGACCCCGAGCGCTGCCCAGATTGGCCAGAGCTTACAGATGATGTCATAGTCCACGAGCGATATAATGGTGGCAATAATGAACCCGACCACCACCGCAAGGATCATTATGGTGGCGTCACGCGGCATACCCAGTAGGTAGTTGTTGGTCAGCCGCATGGTGGCTGAGTAGACACTCAGAATGCCGAAACCGGAGGCCAGCATGCAGAACAGCACCAGAAGTTTGTCCGTGCCCTTGAAAAAATGGACCAGATAATCTTTGAACGTACTCATGCGCACCTCCTTATAAAGTATAAAGTCCCCACTATTATATACGTTGCTTTTTACGGTGTAAATGGTAAAATGATTTGAAAATTATTTGAGGAGCGGTGTATGAAAACGTACCGAACCGCGTCTCCGGAAGAGACACAGGCGCTCGGCAGGGCGCTGGCGCCGGAACTGAAACCGGGCAGTGTGGTTGCACTGTTCGGCGGCATGGGAAGGGGTAAGACCGTGTTTGTGCGCGGGCTTGCCGAAGGTCTGCATGCCCCGGAGGCCGTCAGCAGCCCCACGTTTGCACTGGTCCACGAGTACGGCGGACAGCCGCCCCTGGTGCATTTTGACATGTACCGCATTGAGACCTGGGACGACCTGTACTCCACCGGATTCTTCGACTACATAGATCAGGGCTGCGTATTGGCCGTGGAGTGGTCGGAGAATGTGGAGAATGCTTTACCTGGCGATTCAGTATTTGTCCATATAGAGCCAGGCACCACGGAAAACGAGCGGATCATTACCATTTCAGGAGAGAGCATAAATGAAGATTTTGGCCATTGACTGTACGGCGGCGCCGGCCAGCGTTGCCGTAACGGAGGACGGGAAAATTCTGTCCTCGTCCTTTACCAATGTCGGCCTGACGCACAGCCAGACGCTCATGCCCATGCTGGACGCGGTCCTGAAGAATGCGCAGATTTCCCGGGACGACATTGACCTCTTTGCCATTAACGCCGGACCCGGCTCCTTCACCGGCGTCCGCATTGGCGTGGCGGCGCTGAAGGGTCTGACGCTTTCGGACGATCCGAAGTGTCTGCCGGTCTCCACGCTGGAGTCCATGGCGTACAATTTCTGCGGTGTGCGGGACTGCACGGTGGTGGGCGTCATGGATGCGCGCTGCCGCCAGGTATACACGGCAGCCTTCGCGGTTTTGGGCGAAACCGTGGAGCGCCTCAGCGAGGATTCCGCACTGTCGTTTGAGGAATTCGAAACGCGCCTGAAAACTTACAAAACCCCCGTGGTTTTGGTTGGTGACGGTGCCGCTTTATGCTATAATGAATTTCAGAAAAACCACCCGGAACTGGAACTGGCGCCGGAGCATCTCCGGTACCAGAACGCCGTCGGAACGGCAGCCTGTGCGGCCCGGCATCTGGCGGCAGGGGAGACCCCGGTTTCCGGGAGTGACATTCTCCCGGTCTACCTGCGCGCACCGCAGGCCGAACGGGAACTGAAGAAAAAACAGGAGGCGCAAAAGGCATGATTGCAATCGGCTGTGACCACGGCGGATATGAACTCAAGCTGGAAATCATCAAACATCTGGATGAACTCGGGGTGGCGTACGAAGACTTCGGAACCCATTCCACCGACTCTGTGGACTACCCGGACATTGCGGTGCCCCTGTGTGAAGTCGTCGCCAGCGGGGCTGCGGAACTCGGCATCCTGGTCTGCGGCACCGGCATCGGCATGTCCATGTGCGCTAACAAAGTGAAGGGCATCCGTGCCGCAGCGGTTTCCGACACCTTCAGCGCCCGGTTCACGCGCCTGCACAACGACGCCAACGTCCTGTGCATCGGCGGCCGCGTGGTAGGGGCCGGACTGGCATGCCAGATTGTCGACGAGTTCCTCGGGAACGACTTCGAAGGCGGGCGGCATCAGCGCCGGGTCGACAAGATCATGGCCATTGAGGACCGCTAAGCTTTCCCGTTACATTTAATGACCATTAGTGCGCCGTTTCGCGCCCTTTTATATGCAGTATCAAATATATTCAGAAGGAGTTTTCTTATGTCCATGGTAACCATTACTAACCATCCGCTCATTCAGCACAAACTCTCCATTCTCCGGGACAAGAACACCGGCACGAATGAGTTCCGCGCCCTGGTTTCCGAAATTGCCATGCTGGAGTGCTACGAGGCCACCCGGGACCTTCCGCTGGAGCCGAAGGAAATTGAGACGCCCATCGGCCCGTGCACCGCGCACGAGCTGGCCGGCCGCAAGCTCTGCATTGTTCCCATCCTGCGTGCAGGCCTCGGCATGGTCGACGGCATCCTGAACCTCATTCCGTCTGCCAAGGTCGGCCACATCGGCCTGTACCGTGACCCGGAAACGCATCTTCCGGTCCCGTACTACTGCAAGCTTCCGCAGGACATTCAGGAGAGAGACGTCATTGTGCTTGACCCCATGCTTGCTACCGGCGGTTCCGCTTCGGACGCCATTACCCAGATCAAGGCCTTCCACCCGAAGAGCATTAAGTTCATGGGCATTGTGGCCGCTCCGGAAGGCCTGCAGGCGCTGCAGAAGGACCACCCGGACGTGGACATCTTCTGTGCCGCGCTGGACGAGAAGCTCAACGAGAACGCCTACATTGTCCCCGGCCTCGGCGACGCCGGCGACCGCATCTTCGGCACTCTCTAATCGGGAATTCTTAACTGGCAGTTAACTTAATAGCGGTTTTTCAAGCCCTCTCTTTACTTTTGGTAAAGAGAGGGCTATAATACTGTCAATTTACACTTTTTATTCAAGTTCACATAAAGGGGCGTGACAGGAATGTCCGACAAAAACGTCAAAGATATCTTCTCCGAAAATTTACGGTACTGGATGAACGAGCGCGGCATGAAGCAGTCTGACCTTGCCGCCGGTCTTGGCATTTCCGAAGCGGCGGTTTCATTCTGGCTGAGTTCACAGAAGTATCCCAGTCCGGTCAAACTCCAGATGCTGGCCGAATTTCTGAAGGTCCGCAAGTCGGATCTTATTGAGGACAACGGTCACGGAGAAGCGGCTGCAGAGGCTTCCGGCCGGGAGGAAACCTCCCAAAAGAAGGACAAGGCTCCCCGGAAAGTCGACAAATCCGAGAAGCTGGAGGGCGTCTGTTACGACGTCCGCGGTCCGGTCCTCGACGAGGCCAACCGGATGATAGAAAATGGCACCAACATCATCAAACTTAATATTGGCAATCCGGCACCATTCGAATTCTATGCGCCGGACGAAGTCATTGAAGACATGATCCGCAACCTGCGTGCGTCCGAGGGCTACTCGGATTCCAAGGGCCTGTTCTCTGCCCGAAAAGCGGTCATGCAGTACTGCCAGCTCAAAAAGTTCCCGAACGTCGGCATTAACGACATTTACACCGGCAACGGCGCCTCGGAGCTCATTACCATGGCCATGAACGGCCTGCTCAACAACGGTGACGAAATCCTTGTGCCCATGCCCGACTATCCGCTCTGGACCGCGTCCATCAAGCTGTCCGGCGGCGAGCCCGTCCACTACCGCTGCGACGAAGCCTCGAACTGGTACCCGGACATTGCGGACATCCGCAAGAGAATTACGGACAAGACCCGCGGTATTGTCATCATCAACCCGAATAACCCGACCGGCGCCCTGTATCCGGTCGAAATCCTCCAGCAGGTAGCGGACCTGGCCCGCGAATTTGACCTCATTGTCTTCGCGGACGAAATCTACGACCGCCTCGTCATGGACGGCAAGGTGCATGTCTCCATTGCCTCCTTGCTTCCGGACCGGCTGTGCGTTACGTTCAACGGCCTCAGCAAGAGCCATAAGGTGGCGGGCTTCCGCGTCGGCTGGATGGTCCTCTCCGGTGACAAACGTCGCTACAAGGGCTACATTGAAGGGCTGAACCTCTTGAGCTCCATGCGCCTTTGCTCCAACGTGCCGGGGCAGAGCATTATCCAGACGGCCCTCGGCGGCCAGCAGGTCGGCGAGCAGCTCCTGGTGCCCGGCGGACGCATCTTCGAGCAGCGTGAATACATTTACAACGCCCTCAACAGCATCCCCGGCATTTCGGCCACCAAACCGGATGCGGCGTTCTACATCTTCCCGAAAATTGACCTCAAAAAGATTCCCATCTTCGACGACGAACAGATGGCGCTCGACCTTCTCAAAGAGCAGCACATCCTCATTCTCCAGGGTACGGCCATGAACTGGGATTCCCCGGACCACTTCCGGATTGTTTACCTGCCGCATCGCAGAACATTGGAAAAGGCCGTGGACGGCATGGCGGAGTTCTTCGCCAACTATTCCCAGGAATGACGACCCGGCGGAAAACGGACATTGTATGTGCTCCGCTTTTCTGTTAGAATACCAACTGTTACTTTGGAAGAGGGGAGAAAACACTCTTGGAAAACAAGGAAAAACAAGTCATTTTTGAGGAGTCCTCCGCGGCTGCGCAGGGCGGCTTCTCCGGACGGCTCGGTTACGTACTGGCAACGGCGGCTTCCGCCATTGGCCTCGGCAACATCTGGAGGTTCCCGTACCTCTGTGCCAAATACGGCGGCGGTATTTTCCTCGTCGTCTACCTGGTCCTCGTCATGACCTTCGGTTACGCGCTCATCATGTCCGAAACCATGATCGGCCGCATGACCCGCAAGAGTCCCATTGGGGCCTTTAAGTCGCTCAGCAACACGAAATCGGCGGCGGCCGGCGGCTGGATCAACGCGCTGGTGCCGTTCATCATTACCCCGTACTACAGCGTCATCGGCGGCTGGGTCATCAAGTACTTTGTGGCCTACATCCGCGGCGGTGCGCACGCCATGGCGGACACGGACTACTTCGGCGGGTTCATTACCAACTCCGCGCAGTCCGAAATCTTCTTCATTATCTTCATTGCCTGCGCCATCCTGGTCATCCTCGGCGGCGTGGAAGGCGGCGTGGAACGCATTTCGAAGATTATGATGCCCATTCTTCTGGTTCTGGCGGTCGTCGTGTCCATCTATTCGTGCACGCGGCCGGGCGCCGTCGAAGGCATTAAGTACCTCTTCATTCCGAACATCCACAACTTCTCCATTATGACGGTGGTTGCCGCCATGGGACAGATGTTCTACTCGCTGTCCTGCGCCATGGGTATCCTCATTACCTATGGTTCCTACACGAGCCGCAAACTGGACGTAGAGCGCTCCACCACCGAAGTCGAGTTCTTTGATACGCTTATTGCCATTCTGGCCGGTCTCATGATTATTCCGGCCATCTTTGCCTTCTCCGGCGGAGACCCGGATATCCTGTCCGCAGGCCCGTCGCTCATGTTTGTGACCCTGCCGAAAGTCTTTGACAGCATGGGTCTCGGCACGCCGGCCGGCATCCTGTTCTTTGCCCTGGTCTTCATGGCCGCCCTCACCAGCACCATTTCGCTGTGTGAGACCTGCGTGGCCACGCTGGTGGACGAACTGCACTGGAGCCGCCTGAAGTCGACCATCAGTTTCTTCGTATTCTGCGTGGTCCTCGGCTCGGCCTCCACGCTGGGTTACGGCGCCTGGGCCAATGTCAA
>ONLO01000151.1 GCA_900318715.1 uncultured Eubacteriales bacterium
AGAGGATCCGACCATCCAGTTCGGAACCAACAAAGAGACCAAAGAGCAGGTCCTCTCCGGTCTCGGCGAACAGCATATTGAATTCGTCCGCAACAAGCTCAAGAGCAAGTTCGGCGTGGAGATGATCCTCCAGAGCCCGAAAGTTGCATACCGCGAAGCCATCAAGAAGACCGTCGAGGTCCAGGGCCGCCATAAGAAACAGTCCGGCGGACACGGCCAGTTCGGTGACGTCTGGATCCGGTTCTCTCCGTCCACAGAGCCCGGCCTCCATTTCTCCGAAGAGGTCTTCGGCGGATCCGTTCCGAAGAACTACTTCCCGGCCGTTGAAAAGGGCCTCCAGGATGCCGTCCAGCACGGTGTTCTGGCCGGTTACCCCATGGTCGGACTGAATGCCGTTCTTTACGACGGTTCCTACCATCCGGTCGACTCTTCCGAAATGGCCTTCAAGACGGCCGCCGGCATTGCCTTCAAGAACGGTATTCCGAAGGCGGATCCGGTCCTGCTCGAGCCGTACGTCACGCTGACCGTTGAGGTCCCGGACGACAACATGGGTGACATCATGGGTGACGTCACCAAACGGCGCGGCCGCGTTCTCGGCATGGAGCCCATCCATGACCGCCGCGGCATGCAGACCCTGACGGCCGAAGTGCCGCAGGCCGAGCTTGCCGACTTCCCGACCATGCTCCGTTCCACGACCAAGGGCCGCGGATCCTTCACGACGGAATTTGCCCGTTACGAGGAAATGCCGCATGTGGATGCCCAGAAGGTCATTGAACAGGCTGCCAAGGAAGCCGAAGAGGACAAATAAAATCCCAAAACACCAAAAGACCCGCTCTTCGGAGCGGGTCTTTTTTGTCGCTTTGGCTCTTGCCGTGACTTGGGAAGACGACCGGTCGGCGCGGTTACTTTCCGTAAATCATGCCAACAATGCGGTACATGAGGTTGTAGGGGACAATGCGGGAGAGAAAGACAAACAGCTTGTAACTGCCGCCGATGGTGCAGACGGTCTTCGGACGTTTGCAGAGGGCTTGCTTTACAATGACCGCAGCTGCATCGCCAGGGTCAATGCCGTTCTGCTCGTCGTGCTCCATGACTGCTACGGACCGGCCGATGCGGCCGCCGTAGGCGTCGTCGCCTTCAATGCTCTTCTCGCGCGCGGCGGTGAACCCGGTCTTAATGTCGCCGGGCAGGATGGTGACAACCTGAATGCCATACGGCCGCACTTCGTTGAGCAGCGCCAGCGAGTAGCTCAGGATGGCCGCTTTCGACGCGGAGTAGTAGGCCTGGAAGGGAATGGCTATGGGCGCTGCCACGGAGCTGATGTTGACAATGCGTCCGCTCTTCTGGCGGTGCAGATAGGGGAGGACCGCATGGTTGACGTTGACCAGTCCGAAGAAGTTGACGTCGAACTGCTTGCGTGCATCGGCGCCTTTGGTGTACTCAATGGCGCCGGAAATGCCGAAGCCGGCGTTGTTGATGACGGCGTCAATGCGGCCCGCTTCCGCCACGACTTTGTCGACCGCAGCCTGGACCTGTGCCTCGTCCGTGACGTCACAGGACAGATGCGTTGCCCCGGGGACTGTGCCCACGGCGCGGCGGGAGCACTCGTAGACCATGCATCCCTCTTCCAGCAGTTTGCGGACGCAGGCTTCCCCAATGCCTGAGGTTCCTCCGGTGACGAGGACGACTTTTTTCGTTTTCATGCCGTAATTCCTCCTCCTTTATGTTAAAATGATTTCAGTAATTCCATTATACCCTTGATTGCGCAGGAGGAAAACGATGAAAACCATCGTGGTTTACACCAGCCGGACCGGCTTCACCCAGCAGTACGCAGAATTCATTTCGTACGGCCTCAACTGTGAATACATACCCTTGGACAAAGCGGACCCCTTTGCACTGAAGGAGTTCCCGCTGATCCTGTACGGCGGCCCCGTCCACGGCGGAGACATTGAAGGCCTTGACACGCTGCGCGGCATGGCCCGCGGCCGGGTCCTGGTCTTTGCGGTCGGCGCGCTCCCGGATACGGAGGTCGTCCGCGCCAAGCTGCGGAACGCCAACGACATTCCGGAAGAGGACTTCTTCTACCTGGAAGGCGGCATGCGGTACGACGAACTGCCGCCCGGCACCAAGCGGGCGCTGCGCCTGTACCAGCACACCCTGGAAATGGGAAACCAGGACAACTTAAGTCCCGAACAGCGGTTCTTCCTCAACAACATCGGCCGTACCTTCGACCACATGGACCGCAACGCGGCCGAGGCCGTGGTGGCCGCCGCCGAGAGCCTGCGCACGGTCTCCAGCGAAACCTGAATGCAACAAAAAAAGACCAGCCCGTCGGGGCTGGTCTTTTTTTGCTTGTCAGATGACGTAGAACCAGGAGGCGTCCTCCTCGGCCTCCGGCTTTGCCGGGTCGGGGCTGCCGGACTGGATCCGGAGCTCCTGGCTGCGGACGCTGATCTTGGTGTCCGCGGGAATGGAGTGGGTCAGGAACACGTTACCGCCGATGACGCAGTTGTCACCGACCACGGTTTCGCCGCCGAGAATGGAGGCACCGGAGTAAATGGTGACGTTGTTGCCAATGGTCGGGTGCCGCTGGACCCCGCTCAGCTTTCTTCCGCCGCGGGTGGACAGGCCGCCGAGGGTCACGCCCTGATAGATCTTGACGTGGTCCCCAATAATGGTCGTCTCACCAATGACGACGCCGGTGGCGTGGTCAATGAAGAAAAAGTTTCCGATGGTGGCGCCGGGGTGAATGTCTACGCCGGTGACATTGTGTGCGTATTCCGAGAAAATGCGCGGAATAATGGGTACTTTCATGAGGTAGAGTTCATGGGCAATCCGGTGAATGAGGATGGCCTGGAACCCCGGGTAGGAGTAGACGATTTCGGCTTTGTTGAACGCGGCCGGGTCGCCTTCATAGAAGGCTTCCAGGTCCAGTTCCAGTTTCTCCCGGATGAGGGGGATCCGCCGCATGAGGTCCATGGAGAGCTCCACGGCGGCTTCCTGCCGTTCTTCCGGGGTGTCATTCTCGTGCTCCGGCAGATACCGGAGGACAATGGCCATCTGGGAAGACAGCTGCTCCACAATGGTGCTGATGGTGCCGAGCATTTCCAGCGAGGATTTGCTCAGGTGCCCCGGACCGGGCAGAAGAATGTTCTGGATCTGTTTCAGCGTGGCAATAACCAGATTCCAGTCCAGCATATCCGTGGGGCTGGTATGGTTGATGTCCCAGTCCCGGGCGTAGCCTTCGAGGATCTGTGAGGTTATTTCGTGGATTTCCATCTGTCGGTCAGACATAGAGAGGATGCTCCTTTGGATGAAGATTAACGGCCGGCCCCCGGGTTCAGAAGAAACTGCCGGAAACCATCCATAAAGATGTTGTAGTAGAGCTGGGCAAGCTCTTCGGCCGTCATGTCAATATTGCCTTTCAGCCACTCAAACGTAATGGCTTCCATACTGCTGGCAGCAATGGTATACAGGATCTTCATTTCCTCTTCGGTGCAGGAAATGAGTTCTTTCCACTGGGGGGAGAGAAGCTCGTAAAGCCGGTCAATGCATTTGCGTAAGAACGAGTCATCTCCGCGGTCGTTGGAGAGGATGATGACCAGGTCGCGGTTCTTTTCCGCTCCATGGAGCAGCTCCGTCAGGAACGGGACCAGCCCCTGCGTGTGCATGGTTGCGGCATGGTTCTCAAAGTTTGTGCCAAGTGACTGCTCAATGGTTTCAAACAGGTCAAAGATATCTTCGTAATACCGGTAAAAGGTTCCGCGGTTGACATCGGCCCTCTCACACAGCTCCTTGACGGTGATCTTCTCCAGCGGTTTTTCCTGAAGCAGCTGAAGAAGACTGTCCTGAATGAGTTTCTTCGAATACTTGACTCTGCGGTTTTCTGTGGTGACATTGTTTCTGCGCGGCATAATACATCCGTCCTTTGCTTTATTTCACTTCGGTAAGGTACTCCTGAGCAAATTTCGATGCTACGGCGCCGTCTGCAGCAGCGGTCACTACCTGCCGCAGCGGTTTGGTCCGGACGTCTCCGACGGCAAACAGACCGGGCACGCTGGTGCGTGTGGTCTCGTCGGCCACAAGGTATCCGCCGTCCGTCTCGGCAATTCCGCCAAGGAAGTCCGTGTTCGGAACACGGCCGACACTGACGAACAGGCCGTCTGCCGGAAGGAACTTCGTCTCCCCGGTGCGGACATCCTTGACCGTGACCCCTTTGAACCCGTCTTCTACCGTCACATTGTCCACGACGCTGAAGAGGACCGGCTCAATATTGTCGAGGCCTTTGAGGCCGTCGGCATAGATCTTGTCGGCACGGTATTCCCCGCGGCGGTGGATCAGATAGACTTTTTCACAGAGACGGGCCAGCAGCGCGGCATCTTCCAGCGCGGTGTTGCCGCCGCCGACCACGGCAACGGTCTTCCCGCGGAAACGCATGCCGTCACAGGCGGCACAGTAATGGATGCCTTTGTCGGCCAGCATGGCTTCGTTCGGAAGGCCGAGCTTCCGGGCGTTGGCGCCGGTGGCAACAATGACGTTGTACGCGGAGAGGTCTCCCATATCCGACGTATGGACCGTTTTCAGCGGACCGTCCAGCGTGACGGACGTAACTTCGGTCATTTCGGATACAGCGCCAAATTTTTCTGCCTGCTGCTGCATGGCGTCCCCAAGGGTGAAGCCGTCAATGCCGTCCGGGAAACCCGGATAGTTGTCAATGACTTCCGTCAGCGTCATCTGGCCGCCGGCCGACAGCATTTCCAGCACCAGGGTATCCAGTCCGGCGCGGACACAATAGAGGGCTGCCGAGTAGCCGGCGGGGCCTCCGCCGATGACAATAACATCGTAAATCTTTTCGCTCATAATGCTCTCTTTTCTATTGTACTTTAATCATACCACACTAATGTCTCAAAACGAACAGTTTTCCTGCAAATGATGGTTTCGTAAACCTTGTTTGATTTACGACATATTTATTACAGCTGGACGTTTTTGGCAATGAACTCATCAATGGCCGCTTTGTTGGCCGGGGAAATGATGGTGTCCAGAACCGTGCCGTCCGCAGCAAGGAGCAGGAAGGTCGGGAGGTACTCGACTTTATACTGCTGGGCAAGACCCGGGTTTTCGTCTGTGTCGACTTTGCCGACAACGAGTTTGCCGTCGTATTCGTCCGCTACCTTCTCCACGGTGGGAGCAAGGCGCTTGCAATGCGGGCACCAGGTGGCCCAGAAGTCCACAAGGGCCGGTTTGCCGGCGTTGACAATTTCTTCCTGCCAGTTGTCTGCACTTAAAATTTTGGTTGCCATAATGAATGACTCCTTTCATTTTGAAAAACAAATAATATTACTGGTTTTTCCGGCAAATGCGGACGGTGTTCCCGTCCGGGCCGGTCTCCTCGGAACAGATGTAACAGTCTCCGCCGTGGATGCAGAGTTCCCGTCCCTCCACAAGGGAGCGGGCCAGCTTCTCACGGGCCGAACCGTAGATTTCCTGCACCGTGGTGCGGGAAATGTCCATGTGGACCGCGCACTCGGCCTGGGTCAGCCCCTGCAGGTCAATGAGCCGGATGGTTTCGTACTCATCCAGGGTCATGACGATCCTGCCGGGCAGGGAGCGGTCGGTCCGCGGTCCGAACTGCGGATACGCCGGAGCCGCATCAATTCTGCGCTGTCTGGCCGGTCGAGCCATGGTCCTCACCTCCGTTTGGGGTTTTCGGCATATGTCGGTTACAAATCCATTATACGGAAGCGCGGGCAGATGTCAATAGATTTTTCAAAATTAAATTGTACAAAATTAAAAAATATTTTCATTGACAGAACCGCGTTTGTTTTATATACTATTGCTTGTTCCGAGGACGATTAGCTCAGCTGGGAGAGCATCCGCTTGACGTGCGGAAGGTCACAGATTCGAGTTCTGTATCGTCCACCAGACAGGAGACCGGTTTTGCCGGTCTCTTTTTTTGCGCGGTTTTCGAAATGCATATGAACATGGGTTCCATTGTATTTTATAGGTTCTATTGTATTTAAACAGAAATATAGTATAATAAAACGGACGTTGATTTGACCTCTGATGTTTGGAAAACCGCGGAGGTCTTATTTTCATTGGTTCCAGCAAGTTTTGAAAAGGAGCGAACGAAATGATGAAACACCCTGTAAAACGAGTGCTCGCCGTCATTCTGGCCGTCAGCATGGCAATTTCCATGTTCGCGGTCCAGTCTTTCGCCGCTACCAGCGGTCTCACGAGCAAGAAAAAGTATAAGAACATTGTCATCCTGGGAGACAGTATTGCTTCCGGTTACGGCATGGACGGCGAAATTGATGCGCTTTCCACGCAGATGACCGTTCACCACGGCGAGCTGGTCAAAGGTTCCTGGCCTCAGCTTCTGGGAGACGCCGTTGCTACGAAGAGCACCGTCAACCTGGCCCGGGAAGGCTTTGCTACGGCGAACTTCTGCCGGATGCTCTCTCCGGAGTATGAGCACTGGATCAACCAGCCGGAGAACTGGATGGACCGGTTCATGACCGAGACCAACTTCCTCATTCCAATGATGACGGATACCGCTGAGCGGAACCGTCTCATGGTGGAAGCACGGGAAGACGTCAAGAAGGCCGACGCCGTATTCCTTCAGCTCGGCGTCAATGAGACCGGCACCTATGCTTTTATGGCGCCCATCCTCAAGACCCTCTACTACACCTTCGGCATGGCGCTGCAGCCGGCCCTGGTTGCGCTGGAGGACGACCTCACCCTGGCTTCGCCGGAGCAGCTCCTTAGCATGATTGGCAGTTACCAGCAGTACGGTGACGAGCTGGAAACCGGTATTGCCAACTTCAAACGGGACTATGACTGTCTCGTTTCCACCATTCATGAACTCAACCCGACGTGCGACATTTATGCCGCCGGCGTGTTCAACATGTTTCGTGACGCCGACCCGCAGGGCAGTGACATTCAGCAGTTCCTGTCCAGCACAACGGAGTACTCCACTGGTGTCTGCAACAACTACATGAGAAAAGGCAGCCCGTATTCCAAGTATGTCACCTATGTCGACGTTTCGGATACCCAGATTCATCAGAGCGCTTCCATTGACAGCGTGGACTACTGGCTCCACTTCATCATGCGCTGTCACCCGGATGCAACGGGTCACCGCTTCATTGCCCAGCAGTTCATCAAGGCCATCAACGGCAAAGACGACACCGTCTTCCCGTCGCTGACCAACGGCTCGGAAGGCCTCGGCGTCTACAACAAGACCGGCCACCTTCGCACCGCCTACAACGGCCTTGCCAAGAAAGGCAGCAAGATCTATTACGTCAAGGAAGGCAAAATTGCCTCGAACTACACCGGTATGATCCTCTACAAGAACAAACGGTACTACATCAAGAAGGGTGTCTGGCAGTCTTCTTATGACGGAACCTTCACCAGTTCTTCGTATGTTTATACCATCCGTAACGGTCTTTCCGTCAGCCGCAGAGCACGCTGACCGGAGAAAGGAAGTACATCTTAAATGAAAACGTTCGTCAAACGCATTCTGGCGGTGGTCATGGCCCTCACCATGGCCCTGTCACTGTTTGCCGTCTCGGCTTCGGCCATGACGCTGGAGAAGAGCAAGAAAAAGTACAACAACGTCGTCTATATGGGTGACAGCATTGCGGCCGGTTACGGCCTCAACGGCGAAGCCAGCGTCCTCAACCTGGCCAACCAGTTCACCCTGCACCACGGCGAAATCGTCCCCGGATCCTACCCGGCGCTCGTCAACAAGGCTGTGGGCGCCACCAAGACCTTCAACATGTCCCGGGAGTCCTTTACCGCCATGAACTACCTGCGGTTCCTGGACCCGGAATATGAGGAGGAAGTGTCTCAGCCGGCCAACTATTACGACCGGTTCCTGACCGAGTGCACCACCATTCTTCCGAAGATGACCAGCACCAATCTTTCGGATATGCAGTATCTGAGAGACAATGCAGAATCCGTGGTTGCCAATGCGGATGCCATCATCTTCAACCTCGGCAACAACGACACCTTCACCATGGCACTTCTGGACCCGTATTTCCGTACGCTGTACTACACCTACGGTATGGTCGGGCAGATTCCGCTGACCCTGCTCAAAGGCCAGTACAAGCTGCCCGCCACGTTTGAAGACGTCGTGCGGATGTTCGGCGGCTACCAGCTGCTGCTGGATGCCATTGACTCGTATACCGCGAAATTCGAAGCCAACTGTGAACGGCTCATGAAGCGGATCCGCCAGCTCAACCCGAAGTGTGACATCTACTATATCGGCATGTACAACACGTTCCGTGACGTCGGACCGGACGACGGTCTCTTCGGCGCCCTGCGCAACTTCCTCTACGAGAACGGCATTGACCTGACCAACGAACTGCAGGACTTCGCCACGCGCCGCGCCTCGTTCCGCAACGACGTGACCTATGTTGACGTTGCCAACACCGAGACCCATTACATCGGAGACGTCAACAGCCCGTTCTACTACATGGAATTCCTGGTCGGCTGCCATCCGTCACCGGCCGGTCATCTGTACATGGCCAACCAGATTATTGACGCCATGAACAAGAAGGCCACCAACATGTTTGACCTTACCAAGGGTGAACAGGGATGGGGCATCTACTCGAGCTTCGGCCGCCTGCGCAAAAATGTCACGGCTCTTGCCAGAAAGTCCGACGGCACGGTTTACTACGTCAAGAACGGTCTCGTTGCCACGGATTATACCGGCATTGTGACGCAGGACGGGAAAAAGTACTACATCGCCAACGGAAAATGGGACAAGTCTTACACCGGCACCCTGAAGACGCGCACGAAGGTCTACACCATTCAAAACGGTGTGGTCACCCGCACGGTGAACCGCTAAAAAAGGGGGAATCCTATGGACACCCAAAACAACAAGGAACGTTTTGACTACGTCACCGACGAAGAGCTTCTGGACGCACTGCGGGAGGAATCGCAGCGCGGGAAGCCGGCGCCGCAGAAGACCTCAAAGGTCCTTATTGCTGCCATCATCATTATGGCGGTCCTGGTCTTCCTGGGCATTCTGGCCTTTCTTGTGCTGTCCATTTGGATTTTCCACGCCTACATGACCTCCGGTCTGCCGGAAATGGTCCTGGAGTCGGAAAATGCGTTCGCCCAGTGGCTCTACACCCAGTTCGACATGGGTGTCCAGTACCAGCAGCTGGCGCTCGAAGAGCAAAAGCTCTGGATTCAGATCCTCTACGGCGGCGTCAATTTCCTCAACAACCTGAACGCGCTGTTCTAAACAGGCATAAGAAAAAGCCCGCGGCTATTGCCGCGGGCTTTTTATAAGGAATGGACCGCTTATTCGCTGGCCCACTGTTTGCAGACAGTGACGGTCTTGGCGGGGCTGTGCGCCCATTCGTCCGCACCGACCGACTTGCAGGCGTCCTCGGAAACGGGAGCGCCGCCGATGATGATCTTGCAGGAGTCCCGCATGCCGGCGGCTTCAAAGGCTTCAACGGTGGCCTTCATGGAATCCAGCGCCAGCGTCAGAACGCCGGAGAGGGCAATAATCTTAATGCCTTCTTTCTTGGCGGTTTCCACAATGGTCTCCGGCGGCACATCAATGCCGAGGTCCAGGACTTCAAAACCGTTGGCTTCCAGCTGGGCTTTGACAATGTTTTTGCCGATGTCATGCAGGTCGTCTTTAACGGTGCAGAGGATCATCTTGCCGCAGGATTCGGCATTGCCGGAAATCAGCGGCTTCAGGAGTTCCATGGCGCCCGTCATAATTTCGCCGGAATAGACCAGGTCACCGACATAGTATTCGCCTTCTTCAAAGCGCTTGCCGATTTCTTCCATGCCCTTCTGCATGGCTTCGAGGGCTTCGTTGACGCCTTCGCCGGTGGCAACAATTTCATTGACGGCGTCCAGAACCTCGTCCTCTTCCAGGTCGGCCATGTCGTTGTACAGTTTCTCAAAATCCATAGTTTGCAATCTCCTTTATGTAATGATATCGGCGTGTGCCAAATGTTAAACCAAGTCGGAGAAAAATTACCCCTTTTCTCCTGATAACACTGTAACTGAGACGAAAAAAAGCGTAAAGTAGAATCAGGCAACTTCAGACAAAACCGCATTTTGTTCCATACGAGGAGAAAAAATGGGAAGCTACGACAACGGGAACGACACCCGAAAACAAATTTTGAATACCTGCTTTTATCAGTTCCTGACGAACGGATTTCATGAGACGAGCGTGGAGGACATCTGCAAAGCGGCCCATGTCAACCGGAGCTCGGTGTATTACCATTTCCATGATAAGGACAACATCCGGTACGAAGTTCTGTGGGAACTCATCATCCGCTGCCGGAACCAGGCGCTCCGGTATTGCCCCAATACGAAGAACAGCATGGCCCTTGCCATCCGGATTCTGTATGTCCACCTGCGGCAGGAACCGGCGCTCTGGAAATTCCTCCTGGACTACTGGAAGGACTTCCCGGTTTACAATCCCCGCTCTTCGCTGGGCGCGTTTTACAGTCTTCTGTACCGGGGTCTCTTCGAATCCATCTGGGACCGGAGCCGGATCAGCTCGCTGGCATTTGCGTCTATGTACGGGCACATCTGCGGCATCCATAGTCTGGCCAGTGCCCGGCCCGACCGGTACCGGCCGGAGGAAATCCATAAGCACTGTTTTGATACCGTCACCCAGATCTGGCACATTCCGGAGGACAAGGCCGACGCTCTCTGGGACAGTATGGAAGCGGATTTGAAGAACATTCCGCTGGACCGCCTGCCGGGAATTCTGGAGGAGGGCGTTTTGGATTAACATGAAGCGCCGCGGCATATGCCGCGGCGCTTTTTTCATTTCAGTTCGAGTTTTCATTTTACTTTTTTCATCTGCGGCTCCCCGACATCCTTGCGGACGAAGCGGATCTTGCAGATGGGGTCGCCCTTGGCAATGGCGGACTGCAGGTCGAGCTCGCCGCCGAAGTTCGAAATAATACCGCGGTCGCCACTCATGGCGAAGTCACAGAGTTCGGCAATTTCCTCATCGGTGCAGCCCTGCTTCTGCCAGGCCTTGACCAGAGGGCAGTAGTGAAAGTCAATGTCCAGATGGTCGTCCTCCACGCGGCGGATGGCGTCCGGCGCCCACTCGGCCGGGGCCATAGCCGTGCTTTCTGGCCTCGTCGTTGAGTACGTACATCCAGAGCGCCCGGTGCTCGAGCTGTTCCCGGATGGCGGTCAGGATCGGGCCGCGGAACCGCGGCTCATTGATAATGCGGCTGCTGGTATTTTGCGTTTTCCTCCGTTTCATGAAACCAATCCCCCTTTGGTCGGAATAATGGTGTTTCCGACTTCATTTTTGGAGAGAGAGGCGAGGATTGTCAAGTTCTTCCCGTCAAAAAAGAGCAACCAAAAAGAGCAGTCCGGAAGGACTGCTCTTTTTCATGGTGGACCGTATGGGGATCGAACCCACGACCTCCAGATTGCGAACCTGGCGCTCTCCCAGCTGAGCTAACGGCCCTCGTCAGAAGACCCCTCGCATGCTCCGCACCCGGCTCCGCCAGTTACTTCGCTAACTCGTGGCACTTCTTCCTCTTCCACCAAATGCGATTGCTTTTTAGAAGCTCCGCATTTTGCGGCACCCGTTTTGTTAATTTGAAACGGCCTGTTTATTATAGTTTTAATCGGGGGCTTCGTCAAGACGGGTTTTTTCCGGGGGAGCTGCGGGTGGATTTGAAGAACCGAATAACTTACTAGACAATAACCAGAAAACCGTCTAGTAATTGAAAAGGACTTCTTTTTTCCCTCATTGTCCCGGCATTTTGCAAACGGTATATTGAAAGTGCAGGCAATTATGTTTTGGAGAAACTGAAGGAAGGAGTATTATGGCAAATTCAAAGCTTTATGAACAGAAAGTCAAACGCTTGACCGACGTGGCACAGGGCCGGATTCCGGACCGGGTCCCCATCTGTGCGGTCATGGAAACGTATGCACTTGTTTATTCGGGTACCCCGCTGCAGGAAGCGGCCACCAGCATCCGGAAAAACGTGGAAGGGCATGCCAAGATTTACAATGACATCTATTACGACGCGTCCTATATTCCCACGCTGACCCATGCCTGGGAACTCAACTGGAACCTCGGCACGGATGTGTATTTCATTTCCGCAGACGGATTTACGGAACAGCACAATGAGTATGCGCCGATGACCCCGGAAGATTATCCGGCGCTGACCGCCAATCCGACCCAGTGGATCTTCGATGAGTTCCTCCCGCGCAAGTTCTCTTCGTATGACGCGTCCAATGAGGCCCAGAAAAAGGCGTTCCTGGCCTCGACCAAAGACGTCCTGGGGTATGCCGCTACCAACATGTATGCGAACTATCTCTATAAAAAACAGGATACCCCGGTCATGGCCGGCGGCGCGTGCATTATGCCGCTCGACTTCATCTTCGACTATCTGCGCGGATTCCGCCCGACGGTGGCCGATTTGCGCCGCCATAAGGAGGACGTCATGGCGGCCGTGGATGCGCTGGCCGACTTCTCCATTGACCTGACGGAAATTTCGTACTTGTTCGGCGCCATGTCCGTGGGCCCGGCTCTTACGGCCAAAAACGCGGCCCGCAAGTTTGCAACCGGCAAACCCTTTGAGTACGCCTCGTTCCCCTGGGTCCTGAACCCGTGCCATATACCCGCGTTCATCAGTCCGGAACAGTTCCGGGACATTTATTTCCCGGGCTACAAAAAAGTGGCGGAACACATCCACTCCCACGGCGGGCACCTGGTGTCCATTATTGAAGGGGAATGGGGCTCCAAGCTGGAGCTGTTCCAGGAATTGCCGGACAACTCGGTCACGGTCATCGTTGAAAACGACGACCCGCTGTTCGTCAAAAAGGCCATGCCCAACCAGTCCATTATGGCGGGGCTTCCGCTGGAAACCCTCCGGGACGGAACCCGGGACCAGTGCATTGATGCCGCGAAACGGATGGTCGACGAACTTGCCCCCGGCGGACACTTTTTCTTCAGCACCGGCAACAAAGTGCTGCTGTCCGCTGCGGACGGAAACCCGGAAAACATCCGCGCCGTCAACGAATTCGTTCACGGCTACGGCCTTTATTATTGAGTAAGGAGGTCAGGCACATGAGAGAAGAAAAGAAAGAGTATACCTATACCAAGAATCCGAAGACCCTTTCCGACCTGGTGGTCGGCATGATCCGCCATGGACTGGAAATCGTCTGTCCCATCCTGAAGCTTCCTTATTTTTCCAAAAAGCTCGACCGCATGAAGACCAGCCGGGCCATCCACAGCATGGCAATTATGTATGAAATGCTGTGTATGATGTAACGTAAAATCCGAAAAAGGTGCCGCAGACCCTGCGGCACCTTTTTTCTTGGAAATATTTCTCAGTACAAAGATTCCTCGCCGAACCGGATGAGCTGTTCGGTCGACTCCACAATTTCATCGAGTGTCTCCGAACCGCTGCGGAGCCAGTAGGAAATGGCAGCCAGAACACCGGACGTGACGAAATGGAAATACAGTTCGAATTTTTCGCGGTTTGCGCCGGGAAGGACGGCCGCCCAGACCGGGAAGAATATGGCCCGGACTTCCGAATTGACTTCGTCCACCAGCTTTTGGTAGAGCTCGGTCTGGGAAAGCGTAATCAGCACCTCGCGGTTCCGGTCCGCGTAGTCGAAGATGTCCCGCAGCAGCGGAACAATACTTTTCTTCTGCTCTGCCACCGAATGGCGGCGGAAACGGTCCACCAGGCCGTTCAGGATGGTCTGCACCAGATCGTCCTTGAGGTCATAGACGTCGTGGTAATGCAGATAGAACGTGCTTCGGTTGAGACCCGTTTTCTCGGTCAGGTCGCGGACCGAAATCTTATGGAGCGGTTTCTCCGGAAGCGTATTCAGAAGTGCCAACCGGAAGGCATGTTTGGTCTGACGGATCCGTTCTTCCTGTTTCATGTCCCAAAACTCCTCAGAAGTTCTTTTTGCACACGTCATTCAGCGTGCAGCGTTCGCAGTGCGCTTTGCGGGACGTGCAGACGGCACGTCCGTGCAGGACGCAGCGGTGGCAGAAGTTGTTGGACTCCTCCGGCGGCAGAAGTTTGCGCAGGGCAAACTCCACGTTCTTCGGGTCCTTGGTGTCCACCAGCCCCATGCGGTTTGCCAGCCGGATGAGGTGCGTGTCCGTGACCACCGCGCCCGGCATGTGGTAAATGTCGCCGCAGACGAGGTTGGCGGTCTTGCGCCCGACGCCCTGCAAAGACGTCAGGTCCTCAATGTTGTCCGGCACCTTGCCGTCAAAGCGCTCCAGGATCTGGTTCGCCTGGATGACCAGGTCCTTTGCCTTGGTGTGGTAGAATCCGGTGGAGCGGATGATTTCCTCCACATCCAGCGGGTCAGCCGCGGCCATTTCCACAGGCGTCGGGTATTTGGCGAACAGATCCGGCGTCACCAGATTGACCCGGGCGTCGGTGCACTGCGCGGCCAGGCGCGTGGCCACCAGCAGATGGTACGGGTCCATATATTCCAGCGTGCAGATGCTGTCCGGGTATTCTTTTTTGAGGCCCTCCATGAGTGCAAGGGCGCGTTCTTTTTTCGTCATAAGGTACCTCCGTCAGGAGAAGAGTTTCATAATGGCCTGCGCCAGGAGGAGCAGGACAAAGATGACCGGCATATGCAGCACGTAGATGAGCAGCGCGTGCGTGCCGAGCCAGGAGAACAGCCGGCTCCGCTTCGGGTAAGCCCATTCCGGCAGGCGGCCGTCCCGGACGTAGATGCCGAGGAAGGTGCCGGTAAAGAACAGAAATGCGTACGGAATGAGCGGGAAGTAGTCCGCCGAATAAAACCGGAAATGCATAATGCCAAGCGGGAAGAGCCACTTGAAGTTGTGCCAGGCCAGGGGCATTTGCCAGACGAGCGGGCCCCAGAGGCCGAAGGAGCCTCCGACGTTTCCCGTGCGATCCACCCAATTCCGGAACAACACCAGCAATACAAGGAAGATGAGGATCCCCGCTGTGGGAGGAATCCTGGTCAGCGGCTTTTCCAGCAGTGCAAAGAGCAGGATGCAGACGGAGAGCAGGTGCAGAATACCGAACCAGATGGCCATGCCGGGGAGCCCGATCCGGGGCAGCACAAAAGCCGTGACCAGGGTAATGAGGACGGCAATGAGCAGGAGCTTTCCGCCGCGAGCCCAGTTGCTGTGGGACAGGCGGCAGCTGATGCCGCAGAGCAGGATGAAGACGCCGGCGAACCAGGGTTCCGACGGGGCAAAGAAGGCAAAGAGGCGGGTGCCCGCTGCCCAGCCGAAGCCGTCCGACATGAGGACAAAGGCGTGGTAAAAGATCATGCAGAACACGCAGAATCCGCGAAGATCATCCATCAGGCCGACACGCCGCTTTCCGGCCGCCGGGGCCGCAGCTGCTTCCATACGTCTTCCTCCTTTTTTATATGGTATATCGTTGCCGATTATAACAAATACGGGTATAATTGACAAACTGAAGAGACCAAAGAAACCAAACGAAACGGAGCGAACAGCAGCATGGCAAAATACAACGCCGTCCTTCTGGACTTTGACGGTACGGTGGCGGACACCCGCCCCGGCATCTTCAACAGCATACGGTATGCCATGAAGGCGGACGGGCGGGACGTGCCCGCCGGCGCGGATCTTGATTATTTCCTCGGTCCGCCGCTCTACGACAGCTTTTCCCATGTCTTCGGCGTGGACGAGAAGACCGCGGAACGTCTGACGGACCTCTACCGCGTATATTATAATGAAAAAGGCGTGTTCGAGTGCGCACTGTACGACGGCATTCCGGAACTGCTCGACGCGCTCCGGGCGGCCGGCATCCGGACCGCGGTCGTCTCCTCCAAGCCCACCAAGTTCCTGAACATGCTGGTGCCGCACTTTGCACTGGAAACCCGGTTCGACGCCGTCATCGGCCCGGACCTTGCCAACAAAAAGGCCGACAAGACCTGGCTCGTGCAGGAGGCGCTGAAGACGCTGGGCCTGCCCTGTGACCGGTCCGCCGCCATGGTCGGAGACCGCCGGTTTGACATGGAAGGCGCCGTCCGTGCCGGGGTTACGGCGGTCGGCGCACTGTACGGATACGGCACCCGGGAAGAGCTTCTCCGAGCGGGCGCCGAACTCCTTGCAGCTGCGCCGGAGGAGCTTAAAATATTATTGACTTGAGTCGGGCAATACGTTATAATAACTCTCGCTTGACATGGCGGCGTAGCTCAGCTGGCTAGAGCAACCGGTTCATACCCGGTAGGTCATAGGTTCAAGTCCCATCGCCGCTACCATGACAAATGAGTGCAGACATTCCGGTGCCTGCACTCCATAAGAGGCCCGGTGGTCAAGCGGTTAAGACACCGCCCTTTCACGGCGGTAACACGAGTTCGATTCTCGTCCGGGTCACCAAAAA